>JAQCGX010000018.1 GCA_027619975.1 Nitrospinota bacterium | reverse complement strand
TAATTCCGCCTTTCCAGCCTGTGCGCACAGCCTGGAAAGGCTGTGCCACTTAAAAGCAAAAACCTGTAAAACTTAACCCGCTGACGGATTTTTCTCTTTTTCAGCAACCTGTTAGCTTTCCAATAAACAAAATCCCCCTCTCCCGGCCATTTCCCATTCCCAAAAGAAGTCACCCTAAACCCCTCCGCCTCAACTAAGGCTTTGATAATAAAGTTTTTATAAAAAATAATCCGCCTTTTAAGGGAATTTTTGCATAAGTCGAGAATCTTCATCGAGGTTTACCCTATCCCGATACGTCATCGCGAACCGCGAAGCGGTGTGGCGATCCAGATCTTCTGGATTGCTTCGTCGCCGTTGGCTTCTCGCAATGACGGGTTATGCAAAAGTTTCCTTAAATTCAAAGGGAAAAGCTATTCTGACGAAGCATCCAAAACAAAATCCCACTCCCTAAGATAACCTGCCTGCCAAACCGCTGCATTTGTGGGATAATGGGGTTGGGCAAACGGTATAATGCATCAAGATAATATTTCTAATTCCCCCTTATGGAACCAAATCGCACCATAGACGATTTTCTTAAGCGCGTTAGAAAGAAACGCATCCGGGTTCTGACCCTGAAGGGGTTCTATCTCCTTTTTACCTTTTTGACGGGCAGTTTCCTGTTTGGCAACCTGTTTTCCTATTATTTCCCTGCTCAAATCCTGGAATTCTGGTTGCCCTTGTCGATCTTTTTCGGGGCGGCTTTCTCATATCTTCTTTATTTTTGTTTTCTTCGCGAGGAAACCACCGCCTTTTCCCTCGATCAGGCCGCCCTGTTGACCGAGAAGAAATTTCCCGATCTGGACAATGCCCTGATCAACGCCAGTCAGTTCAGCAGGCGTTTGTCGCACCTGCAAGCAGACCAGGACATCTCTCTCGCTTTTATTGAGGAACAAATCCGGCGGACTCAATCTCGCATCGAGACGATCCCGCCGGAATCCATCATCGATTCCGGGGAAGAGACACGCAACCGCAACTGGTTCTTAGGTACGTTGGTCTCGCTTGTCATCGTCGCCTTTTTATTGCCCGATTTTTTTAGCAAAGGGTTTGATAATCTGCTATCTCCCCCGGTTCCTGCGGCCTCCCAGATTCAGGCCAGCGCCACAAAGCCCACGCAAAAGCCAGAGGCTTCCATCGGCAAATATACGATTTCAGATTTGAAGCTGACGTTTAATTATCCCGCCTATACCGGGATGAAGCCACAAGTGATCCACCCCTCAGACGGAAAAATTTCGGTCTTGCCCGGCACGGAGGCTCAGGTGCAGGGAACCGTCAATTTACCCGTTGATGGCGGGGAACTGGTTTGGAACGCGAAAGACAACTTTTCCATGCAGCTGTTGGGGAACAACACGCTTGAGACCCAATTTTTGGTCAAGGAGCAGGGGTTTTACCAGTTCAGGGTCAAGGATGCGGAAGGAACGAAGCATCTCCTGCCTGAAAAATATGCCGTCACTCTGACCCAGGACCGTGCGCCAAATATCGTTCTTTTCATTGCCAATCCGAAACCTGTGTATTACGCCAATGGCACGATCGAATTGTTTTACGAAGCTCAAGACGAGTTCGGCATTTCGGAAATCGATCTGGTGGCGTTCGTCAACGGCAAGCCAACCCGCCAGAGTGTCAAACGGGTGAAAGATGGAGAGCGGAATATACAGGGCAGCCATTCGTGGGCGCTCGGCGAAATGGCTTTTGAACCTGGCGACGAGGTGGAATATTTCATGGAGATCAAGGACAACGACAATGTTCAGGGTCCCAATACCGGGCAATCGGAAACGTTTTCCTTCACCGTCTTTGATTCGCGGGAGGAACAGGAAAACCTGATCGCACTGCAAGAGGAGTTAACGGAAAAACTGATTGTTCAATTAGCCACAGGCCTGATCATCGGCGCCGAATCAAAAGCCAAGCCAATAGACGCGATGAATTGGAAAAACCATCTCATTGCCAGCGCCGATGCCCTGATTGAAATCATCGGACTGGCCCAGAGCATCGAAGAACGGGCCAAGACGCTGGAGTTTTTTCCTCGCCCCTACTCTAATTTACTGAAAAACATCATAAACGGCCTGAACCAGATTCGTGATGAGCAAATCAACGCCATCAATAACATTCAAAACACGGTTCTCAAACCCACCCCGGTTGTCTACGATGTTCTTGATCTCGACGGTCTCAACCGGCGATTGGTCACGCAACTGGAAACCAATATTTTATTCCTGGTGAAAATGACCAACCGGCAGAAACTGGATCAGGTGATGGATCTGGAACAACACCTCAATGAACTGACGGAATCCCTCCGTGAGGAATTTAAAAAAATCCGCGATAAAAAAGCGCCGCAAAAATCCAACGAACTGAAACGGAAAATCGACCAGATCCGTCAAACCCTGGAAAAAATCATGGATCAGCTCGCCCGGCAAACCCAGTCCCGCCCAGACGAATTTCTCAACCCGGATGCCTTCAAGGGAATGAACATGGACCAGTTCTCGGCCTCTCTCGACCGCATCATGGACCTGATGAACCGGGGAAAAATCGATGAGGCTCAGGAAGAATTGCAAAAGATGGTCGAAGACCTGCAAACCCTGGCCAATCAGCTGGATCAGGCTAGGTCGGACATGGATGACCTGATGGACATGAAAGCCATGAAGCAACTCGACGATTCGCTGGAAAAATTACAACGGCTGGAAAAGGACCAAAAAAAATTGCTCGACCAAACCACCAAGATCAACCAATCCCTGCGCGAGGCGCAATCCAATTTATTTGAAGACGCCATCCGCCAGGTGTTTGCAGAAATCAAAAAGTACCTCAACGAAATTCAATCGATTCTCAAGGGAGATGACCAATATCTGGGCGAACACCCCACCATGAAAGCCCTGAATGATCTCCTCGATAAGGAAATCAAGGTCAACCGGAAATTACGGACGCTCAGTCAGAAAACTGTCGATGCCAACCAGAGCCCCAGTCTTGAGGAAAATTTTAAAAAACTCAATGATGCCAGAATGGAGCTGGCCCAGCTGATGACGGAGATGGATTCCCTGCGGGCCAAGGTATTTCAAACATTCAAAAACTCCCTGCCTCAGCTTCAGGAAAAATACGACACCCTGGAAGAGTTGACGGAGTTACAGGATTTGAACGAGTTCAATAATTTATTTAAAAACACCTATCCTGAAGTCTTCCAATGGCAGAATAATATCCGCACCACCCCCAACAAGCGGGAGGATCTGGGTGATCGTCTCAATGAAGATCTTAGACAAGTCACCCGCTTGAACAGCGAGATTTCAAAAAAACTGGGTTCCATGATGCGCACCATACAGGACAGCAATCAGGAATTATTGTCAGAAGAAAACAAATCTGAAATGCAGAAAATGGCTGAGGAAGAACAGCGTATGAAGAATGAATCCGAACAGCTGACCCAACGGTTCGGGCAAATGAACAAAGAAAACCCTATGATCACCCCGGAGCTGGCCGACAAAATGTCTCAAACCGGCCGGAACATGCAACGGGCAGAGAGTAACCTCAAGCAAAATCAGGTACAGAAAAGCATCAGCGCAGAAAACCAGGCCCTCAAGCAACTTCAGGAAACCCAGGAGATGATCAAGGAGATTAAGGAATCCAGTAGCGAACAAGGCAAGCAGGCCTCCCGCTCATCGCCTTTAAAATTCGGCACTGGCCAGTCCAGAGACTCCCGGCGCGGCGGTTCGGAGCGTATGCAAAAAGAAAAAGTCCACTTGCCGTCCGAAGATCAGTATAAAGTTCCCGGCGAATTCCGCGAGGAAATCCTGCGCGCCATGAAAAACCACACTCCAAAAGATTACCAGCGCATGGTCATGGAATATTACAAGGAGTTGGTGAAATGATGCGGCGTTTCTTTCTATACAGCCTTCTGACAGTGCTCCTGAACGGGATGACTCCGTCTGCAAACGCCGCTCCTGTCGAGGTTCCTCCCCACCAGGTATTTAAAGGTTACGAGCTGGTGGAAGACTGGAGAATCGCGGAGGCGGACACTCTGGCGAAATCACTGTTAGAGCAGTTTCCACAATCGGGAGATGTGCGGTTCCTGCAAGCGCGAGTGGAATTTTCTAAGGGAAACTACGAATACGCGTGGAAGATTTTAAAACCCGTGGAAGATAAACACGATTCCGTGCGAGAGTTCAAATCGCTGGCCAACGAAACGCGTCAGGCGGCGGCCAAATTTATCTCCAGAGAATCCGAGCATTTTATTTTCCGGTTTGAAAAGGGGCCGGACGAGATTCTGGTGCATTACGCAGAAGAAGTTCTGGAACGATCCTATCAGGTGCTGGGCGAGCTGTTGAATTATTTTCCCGAGGAAAAAATCCGGGTGGAAATCTACCCCAATCGTGAGCCCCTGTCCCGCGTCTCTCCCCTGACCCGAGAGGATATCATCACATCAGGCACCGTCGCCCTGTGCAAATACAACCGCATCATGCTGATTTCCCCGGCGTCTCTGGTGCGGGGTTATCACTGGATGGACACCCTCAGCCATGAATACACCCACTATCTGCTGACCAAAAAAAGTCACAACAAACTGCCACTGTGGATTCACGAAGGCATCGCCAAACATTTCGAGGGCAAATGGCGGCAAGCTGAAGATTTCTTAAGCCCGCTGATGAAAACCGTGCTGGCCGCAGGACTCGCAAATGATTATTTGATCTCTCTGGACGCCATGATGCCTTCTTTGGCAAAATTAAAAAACCAGGAGGACGTGCAACTGGCCTATGCCGAAGTCGCCTCTATGGTGGATTTTATGATTCGGGAAAAGGGAGCAGATATGCTCCCCGCTCTGCTCGATGACCTTGCCGCCGGACAAAATTTCAACAGCGCCCTTGAAGCCCACCTGGGCATGGATCTTGCGACTTTTCAGGAAAAGTGGAAGAGTTTCATGAAACAGCAGAACCTGAAAACCATTCCCGGACTGAAAGCCCTGCAAACCCGCTTCAAAACCGATAGAAACACAGAAGACGACAAAAAGGACTACCAGGAAGTCGGGGCGCAAAGAGCGCAGGATCTGGCTTTTCTGGGAGATATCTTAAAATCCCGCAATCAATACAAGGCCGCCATCATTGAATACGAAAAGGCGTTTGAGGAAAGCGAATTGGAATCCCCCATCCTGTACAACAAACTGGCAGGAACCTACCTGATTCTTCAGGACTACGAACAGGCGGAATTGAATCTTAAAAAGAGCCTCCAACAGTATCCCGATTTTCACACCACCCTCGTGAACCTGGGAGAGTTGTACCTGGAAACCGGACGGACAGACGAGGCGAGAGACTATTTCGAGTGGGCGGTCAAGATCAATCCCTTCAATCCTTTCGTCCACCTGAGGCTGATCAAGATTTATGATATCCTTAAGATGGAGAAAGAAAAAAATTTGCAGAAGAAATTGTACAAATATTTGGATAACCGGCCTGGCTGAAAACGTCGCGGATAAGACAGGATCAAACCTCCTCAATCCTGCGAAGAAAAAGCTGGAGTAACCCTTTCAACGTGAAAGTTATATATGGAAGATCTGGAACTGGCAAAAGAATTGGTGCAAGCCAAAAAAAATGTAATTCAGGAAATTCAAAAGGTGATTGTCGGGCAGGATGCTGTCATCGAAGATTTATTGGTCGCCTTATTTTCCAAAGGCCACTGCCTGTTCGTCGGCGTGCCCGGTCTGGCTAAAACACTTTTGGTCAGCACCCTTTCCAAGGTGCTGAGTTTGAATTTCAGCCGCATCCAGTTCACTCCCGATCTGATGCCCTCCGACATCACCGGGACCGATATTCTCCATGAAGACCAGGCGACAGGCAAACGTTCATTCCGTTTTATCAAAGGCCCGATTTTTTCAAACATCATTCTGGCCGACGAAATCAACCGCACACCGCCAAAAACGCAGGCCGCCCTGTTGCAGGCCATGCAGGAGCATCAGGTGACGGTCGGCGGCAACACCTACTCCTTGGATCAACCGTTTCTGGTTTTCGCCACCCAGAACCCCATCGAGCACGAGGGCACCTACCCGCTCCCAGAAGCCCAGTTGGACCGATTCATGTTTATCATCAACGTCACCTACCCGACGAGGGAACAGGAAGTGGAGATCGCTCTCTCCACCACCTCCGGCCACAGCCCCGACTTGCAAGTCGTGCTCAATGCCGAACGCGTTCAGGAATTGCAGGCGCTGGTCCCCCGCGTCCCCGTCTCGGATCACGTCGCCCATTATGCGGTGGATCTGGTGCAAAGCACCCGCCCTAATCAAAACGGCAGTTCACCCAGTTTCGTCGATGAATGGATCGACTGGGGCGCCGGCCCGCGCGCCTCGCAATACCTCATACTGGGAGCCAAAGCCCGCGCCTTGATGGATGAACGCGTCAGCATAACCGTTGAAGACGTCCGAAGCGTCGCCCGCCAGGTTCTGGAGCACCGCATCATCCTCAACTTCAAAGCCGAAGCGGAAAACATCAAACCTGCCGACATCATCGACAAACTGCTGGAGCAAGTGAAGGTGGGGTGAGGAAGAAAGGATCGCTAAAAGCGGACTACTAACAAACATATCCTTCCTGACTATAAATTTAAAATGAATTACAAGTATCGAGTTTGTTTTCAATTAGCAGCAGAGGGACCCTTTACCGAAGAAGAAACTTTCCTCGAATTTAAAAGCAATCAAACTGGCGAGAATTTTAAGCTTTCTGCCTTAAATAAAGAAAAGAAATTCAATTCAAGCAACCGGTTCAGCGTTATCGGCGGCCCCTATAACACCGTTGAAAAAGCACAAGACTCTGCTGAGAAGGTGAAGATTGCAGTTCTTTATTATGCAACAAAGCAACGTGTGGGAATTGACCTTGGTAAATATGCATTACCAGGTGGTTTAACGAAGGACGGGCGGGAAATGCTATCACAGCAGCATGGCACCCCGGTTCTTGATGATAAGCTGGGAATTACGATCTTTGAAGCAGAACCAAAACCATTGTTCTATAGTTTGCATGCTAAAGGCGCGAGTAGAAGATCGATAGATTCTTTTATTGATACTCTTAAACAGATTCCCGACACTTTCAACTTTAAGTCACCGCGGGCAGAATTGGCAGTAGAACTCTATTCAATGAGCCACTTTGAGAGCACTTCCAGTGCCAGGTTTTTAACGTTATTTATGTGTCTGGAAGCTCTGTTTGATCCATTACCGAAATCAGAGGAAGCATGCCTCCACGTGGATAGTCTCATTCAAGCGACCAACAATGCAGAAATTCCAGATGAAGATAAAAAATTATTAATTGACGAATTGTCATGGCGTAAAAAGGAATCCATTGCTCAAACAGGAAAGAGAATGGCGCGTGAGCTATTAGCGGAAAAGGAGTATTTCTCTATGACTGCTGAAAAGTTCTTTAAAAAAATTTACAAAACACGTAACGACCTTGTCCATCGTGGCATTGTCAACCGACCGGAACTTCACAGTATGCTTGGAGAGGTTGACCGGTATGTTTCTGACATACTGCAAAAACAATTCATTCGTTAGAAATGTCGCTCCGGGTCCATGCTTTGATGAAGAATGCGGACGATTTCAATTCCTTTTTTGGTCACTCGGTAAAAAATAATATGCCTTCCTACAGAGTGCCTGCGGTAGCCTTCTCTAATATCGTCACAGGGTCGGCCTTTTTCAGGCTTGGCCGCTAACGCCAGAAAACCGCTATTCAAGTCATGAATGTAGCTGTCGGCCTGATCTTCTCCCCAAGTTTCATAGGTATAAAACCAGATATCTTCAAGATCCTGCCTTGCTTTTGGCCGCAGAAAAAAATCAGCCATTCTTTTTTCTTTTCTTCACCGAGGACAAAAATTTATCGACTGCAAATTTCCTGGCGGGTCCGCTTTCTTCCCCTGCGATCAAGGCCGAGCGTAACGCTTGAACCTTGTTTTCATGTTCCTCCAACAGGCGCAGACCTGCCCGGACGATTTCACTGGCGGAACCATAACGGCCTTGAGAAACTTGCTGTTCGATAAAGTTGTTGAAATGCTCACCGAGAGAAATGCTGGTGTTTTTTGACATCATAATGAACTCCCAATATTAATACTAAATATTAGTATATATTGGTACTATGATTTTGGCAATAGTTGGCGGGAATACGATAAGCCGACCGCTAAGCCGTCTAAACCAAATCCCCAATCTTCCAATCCACCTTCAGGTCTTCGATTTTTCCGGCGCGGGTTTTGTATTTCACATAGCCGTTTTTCTCGCCAAACAGGAACAAGTCGCGGGTGATGTCCACATCCTGCGTGCAGTATTCGATGATTTGGTCCATCTTGCCTTCCTTATACCACTGGATGGAGATCAGGCCGTCGGCGGATTTTTCCGCGCCTAAGGTGTGTTGCGCCAGGTGGTTGAGTGCCAGGCGATGGTTTAGAAGTTTTTTGACATCCAGAAGCATGTCGAAGGTCTTTATTTTATTGAGGTCGAAAGGCCCATAACCTTCCAGAACGGTGTAGTCGAAGCCGATGACATTGAACCCCACGACCAGATCGGCGGTGTGCAGTTTTTCCGCCAGTTTTTCCGCCTCATTTTCCCGGTAGACAAAGTATTTCTGCTCGCGGCTGTCCCAGACCACTCCAACGGCAAGTTTCATCAATTTGATCGACATGGGCGACCAGCCTCCGACTTCATCGGAGCTTTTCTGGGTTTCCAGGTCGAAATACAGGACTCTGGGAGCTTCTTTCGGCGACGCCGCCTTTTCAACCGGTTTTTCTTCCGGTTCTGCAAATAAATCAAACTGTTCTGCCATTTTTTTCCCCATTATTTCTGTTTGGTGAGAGAGTTCCGTAATTTAGCATTCTCGACGATCAAATCAATCTTTTTTTAAGATCGAAGCAGAAAGCCATAGAAAATCCCGCATTTACCGTGCCTTGCCTTGATTGAATTTATCTCATTGATTTTAAGCCTGTCAAAACGATTAAAGTTTATAAAATATCAGACCGATAAAGAACCTTAATGGGATAACTGTCTCTATTTCACCAATAGCTTAGAAAGACCCTTTTATGGCCGAATCCTTAATATCGGGAATCAATTCAAACCTCGATACCAATGATATCGTCAGCAAGCTGATCTCTTTGCAAAGGAGACCGATTGACCTGCTGGAGGCCAAGGCCGACCTCGAAGCTGAAAAACTACTCGCTTTTCAGGAACTGCAATCGAGATTGCAAACCTTTAAAAGTGTTGTCACCACCATAAATTCAGAAACCAAGTTCCTTTCCACCAAAGGGGTATTTTCAAATAACAGCGCCTCCGACACCAATCAGGTGATCACCCTCGACACCACCAGTCAGGCAGCCTCCGGTACATTTTCCCTGGTCGTCAACCAACTGGCTCGGGAAAGCAAGTTGGTGTCCGCAAGTTACAGCGCCACTTCTGACACGATTCCACAGGGAATCCTTAATATCACCGTCGGTACAACGACTACACAAATCAATATCAACTCAACCAACAACACGTTGGACGGGTTGCGGCTGGCGATCAATAATTCCGGGGCCAATATCCAGGCCTCGTTTCTGAATGACGGAAGTTCCACAAACCCTATCCGGCTTTTGGTTGCCGGAACGAAATCAGGAGCCGACAACAGCGTTTCTCTGTCAATCAATCAGGCCCTGATCGGTGCCGAAACCCAGGAAGTATTGTCGTTCACGACAACCCAGTCCGCCCAGAATGCAAGTTTTACCTTGGATGGGATTACGATCACCAAGTCCAATAATACGGTGACCGACGTCATCACCGGGGCCACGATCAACTTGCAATCAGCCGGTTCAGGAATCGTCACTCTGTCTTCCGACCAAACCGCAATTAAAGAGAAAGTGAATGCTTTTGTCGATGGGTACAATGAGCTATCAGCATTTCTCGATGGACAACAGTTTTTAGACACCGACACGGGGTCGACCGGCCTTCTGTTTGGCAACTTCACCGTTCAAAACCTGCAACAGAGCCTGAGAAACACGTTGAGCAGTGCGGTGCCGGGGGTTTCGGGCACTTTCAACTCGCTATCCCAGATTGGAATCCGCACTCAAAGTGACGGGACGATATCAATAGACGATGCCAAACTGACCGCAGCTCTGAACACGGATATTGGCAGTGTGAGTAACCTGTTCGCCAGCAAGGGAACGACTTCGAACAATAATGTCACCTTCATCGGGTTCACAAAAGATACGGTCGCCGGCACCTTTGATTTGCGGGTTGTCGGGGGTGTGCCGCAATTGAGTGTTTCGGGTCAGAATCAATATTCCGATGCCGCCGGATCGGGAAACTTTTTCTCCGGAGCAGTGGGAACCGCCGCTGAAGGTCTCAACTTCAGGCTCGGCAATCTGTCGGATGGATCTTATGGAACGATCACGTTATCTCTGGGGGTTGGAGAAACGATCGACCGTGTCCTTCAGAACCTGGTGGATAAATCGCTTAAAGGTCCCCTGACGACCGAAATCGACACCTTTACCAAAACCATCAGTGATGTTGATGAGCAGATCACTTCTCTTGAATCGCGTTTGGAGGTCTTTGAAAAAGACCTCAGGTCACGATTTGCCAATCTGGAAGTAATCATAGGAAAACTGAATTCTCAAAAAGGCGCATTCGAGAGTGCGCTCGCCGGACTTAATAACCTGAAATCTTAAGATTCAGGATCAAGTTAAAATTAACGCTACAGTCTCAAGGAGTCTTTTTTCACATGGTCCCTGCCCGGTATCACAATGCATACAAACAAAGCGAAGTCTCCACATCCAGTCAAGGCAAATTGATTCTGATGATGTATGAGGGCGCCATCAAGTTTACGAAAATGGCTCTGCAAAGTATGGAAAAGGGCGATATTGCCGGGAAGGCAAAATACATCGGGAAAACCCACGATATTGTCAATGAACTATCCGTTTCCCTGAACCTGAAAAATGGCGGCGAGGTCACCGCCCGTCTGGAGACCCTGTATCAATTTATTTTACGTCAATTGACCCTGGCCAACATCAAATCGGATCGCAAGGCCCTGGAATCAATTATAAAGGTGTTGGAACCTCTTCACGAAGCCTGGATCCAGATATTCGATAACAACCATGCACAACAGCAAAACACTCAATCCCTAAAAAGTATCACCTCAAAAGTTTAATTATCCCCAGATACCAAAAAAATAAGGCCGACCGAAGCTGACGTACGGACTTTCCTTATTTTGCTTTGACAAATTTGAGGGCATATGATAAAAACGGTCTCCTTTTCCCCAATTGAAATCTAATAAATCACGACTGAATCTATGAAAATTCACGAATACCAGGCCAAAGAAATTCTCGCCAGATATAACGTCGCTGTTCCTAACGGAATCCTGGTGAATAATGCACCTGAAGCCAGGGATGCCGCCATAAAGCTGGGCACGAGTGTGGTCGTGGTCAAAGCCCAGATTCACGCCGGGGGCCGGGGAAAAGGTGGCGGCGTCAAACTGGCCAAAAGCCCGGAAGAAGCTGAAAAGCACGCCGCTGATATCCTGGGCATGACGCTGGTCACACATCAGACCGGTCCCGAAGGACGGCTCGTCAAGAAGGTTTTGGTTGAGGAAGGCATGCCCATCGAAAGGGAACTTTATCTGAGCATCGTGGTCGATCGGCAAACCAGCCGGGTTCTCATCATGGCGAGTGAAGAAGGCGGCATGGATATTGAGGAAGTCGCCGCAAACACTCCTGAGAAAATTTTCAAAGAAGTGATCGATCCGGTGATCGGAGTTAAACCTTTCCTGGCTCGGAAGATCGGATTTGCGCTCAATCTCAAAGGCGACCATCTGAAGAAAATAGTGCCTTTCATCATCAACCTTTACGAATGTTTTGTTAAGGAAGATTGTGACATGCTGGAAATCAATCCGCTGGTCACAACCTCTGACAATCGGGTACTGGCTTTGGACGCCAAGGTGAACATCGACGACAATGCCATGTATCGCCATAAAGACACTCTTGAATACCGCGACCTCGATGAGGAAGCTCCTCTGGAAGTCGAAGCCTCCAAATTTCATTTGAACTACATCAAGCTGGACGGCAACATTGCCTGTATGGTCAACGGCGCCGGACTGGCGATGGCCACCATGGACATTATCAAACATTCTGGTGGAGAGCCGGCCAACTTTCTTGATGTCGGCGGTGGAGCCAATGAGGAGATGATCGAAAACGGATTTCGCATTCTGCTGTCGGACCCGAACGTCAAAGCCATTTTCATCAATATATTCGGCGGCATTTTACGTTGCGACATCCTCGCCCGTGGCGTGGTGGCGGCGACTAAGACCCTCAACGTTCAGGTTCCTATCGTGGTCCGCATGGAAGGGACCAATATGGAAGAGGGACACGCAATTCTAAAAGAGTCAGGCATGAATTTTGTTATCGGAAACGGAATGAAGGATGGGGCCAGAAAGGTGGTTAAAGCAATCCAATGAGCATACTCGTCGATGAAAATACACGGTTGATCGTTCAGGGAATCACGGGACGTGAAGGTCAGTTCCACACCGAACAATGCATGAAATATGGAACCAACGTCGTGGGCGGGGTCACGCCGAACAAAGGCGGTCAAACCGTTCTGGACAACGTGCCTGTCTTCAATACCGTTAAAGATGCCGCGACGAAAACCAAAGCCAACGCCACCATGATCTTCGTTCCCCCGGCGTTTGCCGCTGATGCGATTCTGGAAGCCGCCGATGCGGGCATTGCGCTGATCATCTGTATCGCCGAAGGCATCCCGACCAGCGACATGATAGAAGTCCACCGTTACCTGCAAAATTCCGATTCCCGCCTCGTGGGACCCAACTGTCCAGGCGTCATCTCCCCCGGAAAATGCAAGATCGGCATCATGCCGGCGCATATACACAAAAAGGGCAACGTCGGCATCATATCCCGCAGTGGCACCCTGACTTATGAAGCTGTCGGGCAGTTGACGGCGCTAGGCATCGGCCAGTCCACCTGTGTGGGCATTGGCGGCGATCCAATCATCGGCACCACGTTCATAGACGCACTCGGATTGTTTCAGAAAGACCGTGGCACCAAAGCCATCTGCATGATCGGCGAGATCGGGGGATCGGCGGAAGACGAAGCCGCCTACTTCATCAAAAAGCATGTCACCAAACCGGTAGTCGGGTTCATCGCCGGGCAAACCGCACCTCCCGGACGACGCATGGGTCATGCTGGCGCTATCATCTCCGGCGGACAGGGAACCGCAGAGGAAAAGATGAAGATCATGAAAAAATGCGGCATCAAGGTGGTCAAAAGCCCCGCTGACCTTGGAACAACCATACAGAAGGTTTTGTAGCTCCCCCCCCGAGGGGAACTTTCTTCTACAGGCAATCACACAGTAATGAGACTTCTCAACTTTTCTCATCCAAATCTCCCCTATTCTCCTCCATTCCCACCCGACACCTTATAGCCCGCTTTTCCAGGCTTTACGAAAAAGCAAAAATGGATGATAATTGCAGCAATTTGAATTGAATCCACAATTTGCAAGGTTGGGTTGCAATGGGGATTCATCGCCCATCAAGAAAGTGTTTTTTGCATGAGTGACCCTCTTGTCGATACGCAAAAATTACTGCACCTGGCCGTCGAAAATTTTCAAAACGGCAGATTGCAGGAGGCCAAAACCTATTTCCATGAGGCTCTGGCCAAAGCTCCAGACGACTTTGACGCCTTGCACTTATCAGGAGTGCTTGAACTCCAACTGGGTCAACTCGACCGCGCCGAAGAACTCATAGCCAAAGCTCTCACAATCAACCCAAATTTTGCGGACGCTCATTACAACCTTGCCAAGGTATTTGAAGGCCAAGGCCGATGGCAAGAAGCCATGGGCTCCTATCAAAAAGCCGTATCTCTCGAGCCCGGTCTGGATGTGGCCCATTTCAACCTTGGCCTCATCCATGCAAGACTGGGAGACTTTGAAAATGCGATTGCGTCCTATCAACAAGCCATCCAAACCAACCCCGGAGACTGGGATTACCACTTCAACCTGGGCAATGCATTTAATAGCGTCAACAATCTGGAGGCGGCGATTCTATCGTACCGGATTGCGCTCGATCTGGACCCTTCTAAACCTGAAGCAAACAATAACCTCGGCATTGCTTACAAAGAGCTCGGAAGTTTGGAACAGGCCATCGTATCTTTTCAGCAGGCTTTAAAAATATATCCCGATTACGCGGACGCTCATTATAATTTAGCCAATACTTATGAAGAAGTCGGCAGGATGAATGACGCCCTGGTTTCCTACCAAAAGGCCATTGCCGTAAAACCTGATCTGGCCAAAGCCCACAACAACCTTGGCAATATTTATTACGCTCTGGGAAAGAAGGAAAAAGCGGCGGAGTTGTATCAGCGGGCGGTGGAGTTGGACCCTGCAAGTTTTTCTTCCCGGCACATGCTGAATTCCATCCGCGGAACCCCCACCGAAACCACGCCCATTCAGTACGTTGAGAGTTTATTCGACAAGGCCGCCGGTAGTTTTGAAAATCAACTCGTCGACAAACTCAAATACAATGCTCCCAATGATCTGAAAACACACCTGATCCAATTAGCAGGCAAGAACTACCGATTCAGGAGAGCGGTTGATCTGGGATGCGGAACCGGGCTTTCAGGCCAGGCGTTCCGTCCCTTATCGGATCGCCTGGCAGGAGTAGATATATCCTCCAAAATGGTTGCGGAAGCGAAACGAAAAGAAATTTACGATGCCCTGTCCGTTGGCGAGATCTTAAACTTTTTAAATCAATCCTCTGAAACTTATGATTTGTTTCTGGCGACGGACGTCATGGTTTATTTTGGAAATCTTGCGGCTTTTTTTTCGACGGTCAAGAGCCGGGCGATGCAAGGTTCGTATTTTTTATTTTCCACGGAGGGTTGCGAAGGGGAAAACTATTCACTCAGACAAACAGGACGGTTTGCCCATTCCAAAGACTACATTCAGAATCTTGCGGAAGAATTTCAGTTTGTCGTTGCGTCCTGTCAGCCCACCACCATCAGGATGGAAAACGACCAACCGATATCTGGATTCAATTTTATATTAAGGTCCTCGTAGACAAGCCCATCACGTTGACCCAGATCCCCTGTGGGAAAAACAATTGAATAGGTTTTGCGACTTAACCTCTTTATTATTCCCTGCTCATCAAAATATGCCGGTGGGTTTGCCATCGATGCTTTTTTGGTTGTTATCCTGCCAATATTTCTTAACGCCATCTTCCCTTTTTTTCTCCGCCCACTGCACCAAAACATCACGCTCGCCAACGTATTCATAAAAAGGCACACTGTAACCGCAGGACGTGGCCACGCTCTCGATATCCAGCGAAAATATCTGCCGCGCTCCTGGTAGCGCCGGGAAAAGACCAAGCAATGTTTCCCACTCCGCATCGTGAGGATGGACCGCCCTCGCCTTTCCGTAGACACGCAAGATCTGCGGCTTGCCTTCAAAAGCACAAAACAGGAGAGTCATACGCTGGCATTCCAGGACATGCGCCGCGGTTTCATTCCCGCTTCCCGTGTAATTCAACCACACTATTTTTTTAGAGTCGATCACTCGCAATGAGTCCATGCCCTTCGGGGAAATATTCACCCGACCCTCCACTCCCGCCGTCCCTACGAAAAATATATGCTGATTTGTTATGAATTCTTTAAGCGGTTCATCTAGTTTCGAAATCTGTTTGCTCACAACAACCTCCAAAAAATTTTAACCGTTGTCCACCAAATCACCCTTCGCCCTCTGAACCAGAATCTTCATAGGACAGATATTGCAATCGGCTCTGGTAGTCAAGCGTATCAAACTGCTGGCCCTTGCGTAAATTCGCAAAATGAAGCTCCGCATAAATACTCATAACGGCATGCAGGGCGTGATGCTCCTCCATCCCTTGATCGATGAGCCGGTTATAGGCTTCGGGAACGAATTCGGGCTGCCCAAGGGTGATCTGCCTGTCAACCGTTACATGTAAAACGGTGTGTACAAATGGACTGACGACTTTTCCGTTGATTTCCTGAGGATAGGTCGCCAGTTCCCCTTGTTTCCAGATTTCATCGAATTCCGGATGCAGGTCCATGATATGAGCAATACGCTCATCGAGTTCTTCAAAGGTCTTTCCATCTTCCCGACCAGCGGCCACCTGCAGAATTCGTACTTGAGTTTCTTTATCAAAATCCATTATTTTTATCCCCTGAAAAGGAATTTACGAAACGATATCATCGTGTGAACCTTTTAAGCGACGCCATCGTGCAAAATCACTTAAATTGACTGAAAAATAGTTAGTTAAACAAATTTAAGGTGTTTCCGAAAAATGCGTCCTTCTATCCTTGCCTTCCCCGCCATAAACCATAAACACTCGTTTTCCCTGGCGCATGTGATATTTCGCCCAGGCGGGAGACTCATCCCCATAACTTGCATCCGGATCTTCCCCCTCGGCTTTTAAATAATCCGGATAATCCAAACCGGCATCATAAGCGTCCAATAAAAGGCAGTCCGTGGTGAACCCTTTTCCTGTCAACTGGATCTTAGTCAAAAACTCTTCTATCTTGGCAGGATCACTTAATTCAATGGGGGACATAGTTTTTTCCTATAAAAATTTTAATTGCCAATATTCTGTTTTTATACCTATGTAGGATTCCGATAAATCCATTTGGACTTATCAAAACACCATAAAATTTATGCAAATCGTTCAATTTAGGCTATATTAGAACACACCTTTAGTTCACAAACTTTCAAAAAGGACGTGATTAACCAATATAAGGAAGAAATAAATGATTACCCAAGAGTATCTGCTTTTAAATCGTGCCGAGCCCAACGGGTTGGGAGGCGTGCAATTCCTGTATAAAGTAAACGATTATGGCCTGACCGCCATCAGCAAACCCCAGGAAAACATATCAAATATTCACTGGGAAGTGGACGTTATCAAGTACGTAAATGAAAAACCTATGGAATACGAGGTTTGCCATACCACAGAGTTGACCGATAAGACTTTGAAATTTTATAACGATAAAACCTTGAATGAATTCCTGCAAAAGGCATTTGGCTATTTCGACGAACTGAGTTTGTTGGAAAATATGTTGCCAGAAGATAACAAGTCCTAAAAAGGCACTTCGAGGCAGGTTAACACTTGACAGGGCTTGTGTTTGTTATTTACTATTGGGTTCTTTTTACAAGCGAAATTGCGGTTTGGCTCTGTCAAAGATAAAGCTAAATAAATCATAGAGTTACAAGTATAAATTAAGTTAATTTATGTTTCGGCAGTTGCAAGTAAAACTCTGCCGTCAGAAAAAACGATTTTCCAGGAGACATAGCATGTCCAACCTAACAGCCCAAGCGGAAGGTAAACCTGTAGATTGGGTACCTCTAGGGGATAAACAAAAAATAGTCACTCCAGAAGAAATGTTCTTCAAGCTTCCGCGAGAAACACTGTTCATCACAGGAAGTGAAGCCGCCCGCGAATCGATTCGCAGGGCCAATGTTGATATCGCCATTTCCTACCCCATCACGCCACAAAGTGAAACCATGCAACAGGCGGGCTATCTTTATGATGAGGGATATATCAAAGAATATTATCGCGGCGAAGAAGAAATCGGCGTTTTTTCAGCCTGCGCGGGCGCCTCTCGTGCCGGAGTCAGAACTCTCACCGCCACTGCCGGACCGGGCCTCATGCGCGGCATGGAAGCGATCAGCTCCTGGCCGGGTGCGAGAGTTCCTATTGTCCTGCTGGACATGTGCCGGGTCATCAACACCCCTTTGGCGATTCAGCCGGACAATATCGAAATGTCCTTTCTAATCAACACGGGCATCATCCTGTTACACGCTGAGAACCAGCAGGATTTCTACGATTATCCTCTGGTCGCATTTATCGTCTCCGAAAAGGTGGACGTCACCTTACCCGTTGTTGTATCCGTGGATGGATTTTTTGTTACTCACGCACGGGGACAGGTTTCCATAACTCCTGAAGAATACAAATTACCGCCAAGAGATGGTTGGAAATCCGCTGTGCCTGCAATGGACAATGAGAATCCTCCCGCTCGTCTCTCTCGGGACGCGCCAATTCAGAAAAGTAACTTCATCAGTTATCACATGCACTCCAGTTGGCAGCAGGAAGTTTTTGCCGCTGTGGAGCGTTCCGCTAAATATTTGAGGAAGTATCTGGGCGGGTTGGTGGAGATAATTAACCCAGAAGCTGAAGATTTCATCATAGCTTCCGGGTCCGCAGTTTCCCAGGCACGGGAAGCCATGCGCCAGGAGGCTGAACAAGGGCGAACAGTCGGGCTGATTAAAATCAAATCCATTCGCCCCTTCCCAAGAGCTGAACTGATTGAGACCTTAAAGAATGCCAAGCGTATTCTGATTCCAGAATTCAACCAAGCGGGCTGGTTGCACAAAGAAGTCTGTGCAACTCTTTATGGCAATTGTGACGCAATCATCTCCGCCGGACCAAGAGTTTATGGCGGCATGACCATGCCAACCGAAATGGTTTTGGAATGGTTGGCGGAAGCGAGAAAACAAAATTCCTAGATTTTAAGGAATTGGGCATTTAATGCTCTTTTTAATAAAACGCTGAATTATTCTGCTTGATTGCCGGAATACTCCTGAAGGCAATCAAATTGAAGTGATTTTAGTTAAAATTGTTTGTAAAAGGTGTATCATTGCAACAATAGTTTTGAGATTGACTCAATTTCCTAATTAAATAATTTGCTACATATATAGAGGATGAAATCATGTCTTTTGAAACCTTAATACCTTCTCCAGCTTTAAAAGAATTTCTTCCAATTGAATACAAAGATCTCGTTGATCACGGCCCCTATGGCAAGAATAAAAAAGTGACCGACATGGGGAAATTCAAGGAAATCATTGAAGAACATCCCATGTGTGCAGGCTGTGCCATGACTTTGTTTATCCGGTTGATGTACATTGGCATGCCCAATCCGGAACACACGATTGTCGTGGGAACAGCAGGTTGTGGTCGCTTGGCTCTTTCCCAGGCTTCGGTTCCCTTTGTTTATGGCAACTATGGCGATACCAACGCTGTAGCCTCCGGCCTGAAACGGGGCCTGGAACTTCGTTTTCCTAATCAGTTTAAAGATGTTGTGGTCTGCGCCGGCGATGGCGGGCTCGTGGACATTGGATTCCAGGGCTTGATGCACAGTTGGTTCCGCCATGAAAAGTTTGCCACCGTCCTGCTCGACAACGAAGTTTACGGTAACACCGGTGGACAGGAAAGCGGCATGACCATCCAGGGTAAAGTGCTCAAAATGGCTCCCCGCGGAAAAAAAGACGAAAAAATGGACATGATGGGTTTAGCCAAGGTCGCCAAGCTCGATTACATCGCTCGCCTCGCACCGACCAATCCGGCGCGCGTTGCCCGTACCATCCGGCGTGCAATTCTGATCGCCAGGGAATTTGGGGCCACCTATGTGCAGGCGTATACTTCCTGCAACATTGAGTATTCCATCCCCACTCCTGATGTTATGAAAGACGCCTTTGAAATTGAAAAGGACCGTTATGGGTTTGAAGAGATCATCTCTGATCGAGCCAAAGAGTTTTTGAAAGATCTTGAAGCAAAAGCCAAAAAAGATAAAAAAGATAAAAATTAAAGGAGACAGGTAATTATGGCTGTTAAACGCTATAACGTTCGCATGGCAGGGATCGGAGGCCAGGGTGTGGTCACAGCGTCCCATATCATCAGTAACGCAGTTGTTATTTCTGGCGGGCACAGCTCTCTCGTTCCATTTTTTGGTTCAGAGAAACGGAACGCACCAGTAGAAAGCTATGTCAGGATTTCCAATGAAGTCATTTATGAAATCGGCGAGATCATTTTCCCGAACGTCATTATGATTTTCCATCCCTCGGTTATCACCTTGGGGAAATCCTACACCATGCCGTTTTATACGGGTCTGAAAAAAGACGGCATTATCATTATCAACAGCCGGACGCCGATTCCTTTTAGCAGGGATGAGCAAAAGGAAATGGATAATATGGATGCTAAAGTCTATTATCTCCCGGCAACTGAGATCGCCAACGAAGTTGCAAAAACCGAATTGGCCACGAATATGGCCATGTGTGGCGCCGTTGCAGCTGTTTTCGGGATACCGGATCTGGGATCGCTTGCCGCATCCGTTAAGGACCGATTCATCGGTAAAGGAATCGTCGTATCCGGGGGAACCGCCGCGCTTGACAGCGCCATCGAGAAAAAGTTCGCCAAAAAAGCGAAGCTCATGGAAGCCAATATGAAAACCCTTGAAGCCAGCTACAAGTATATGATGGACAATGGTTTTGCGCATCCAGACGCTAAGTACATAGAACTCACTAAAGAACAACACGCTGCTGCCGGGGTGGCTTAATATTTTTATTTGGAGAAACCATGTACTACGTTGCTGAAGTTGACAAGGCCATTTGTTCATCAAAGAACTGTTCCCTTTGCACCACATACTGTCCCGAATCGAATTGCATCAATTATAGTGATGCCGACAAGTCGGCTTATATCTCTGTTGATCGCTGTAAGTCCTGTGAGATCTGCGTTTATATCTGCGATGAAATCGCCAAGAACCATGCCATAAAGATGAGGTGGATCGACTCACTTGATGAAGGTTTTGTTATTAAGAAAACCGGTATTGTCGTGCGATAATTCCATTGCTATCAAAAAGGTATTTGAGCCGGTTGAGCTCAAATACCTTTTTTTTTTACCAACCTTGACTCATAACTTAAGGACATTCTAAATGGAAAGAACACTGGCAATGATTAAACCCGACGGAGTTTACCGGAATCTCATTGGAAAAATAACAGATCGGATCGAATCTAATGGGTTCAGAGTGGTGGGGATTAAACGCGCTCTGTTACCAAAAAGCGTTGCGGCGAGGTTCTATTATGTACATAAAGACCGACCGTTTTACGACAGTTTGTGCACTTTTATGAGTTCAGGCCCTGTAATCTTGATGGTGCTGGAACATGAAAATGCCATATTAGGATGGAGAGAGCTCATGGGAGCCACCAACCCGGCGGATGCCGCCGAAGGAACCATCCGCAAAGAATTTGGAATCAGTTTGGAGGAAAATTCGGTTCACGGATCGGATTCCCCGGAAAATGCGGCCTTTGAGGTTCCATTTTTCTTCAGCCAAACTGAGATTTTTCCATAAATTTCAATAAACTATAAACTTTACAGAAAAAAGCGGGAATCCTCTAAGGGTCTTACCCATCCAAATAATATGAAAAAGATACCTTACATTATAGTTTTATTATTTTGGCTTGGGGTTATTCCCGCCTCTGCGGGTTCGGGTCATGAATACCAGCTCTACAAAAACAACGAAGACTTTGGTATTGTAGTATTTCCAAAAGAGAATATTTTTGTGGAGTTGGAAGAGTTTTTTAAGTCCATTGTATTTGAAAAGCTTGATTCCGGTAAGGCTGTCATGCGCTATGGCTCTAAGGGCGAAAATGAAACCTTTATGATGCCTTTGGAAATACAAAAAAAGTATTCCATAGAAAAATTCATGGTCATTCAGGTGATGACGCCATCGAGAATGTTGATCGGAGTGTTTGACCCTGAATGGGGTCTCACGCTTCCGTCGTCCGTATTCGATTTGGAGGGAATGAAAATAAACATTCCCAAAACTCTGGATGTTTTTCGGGGAGGCAACTCCAGAAAAGAGATTTTCTGGAATGGATCGCTTATTCCCAATGACCAAGTTCCGCATTTGAATTAGGGCGTTCATAGAGCTCGGTCTAAATTTAATTATCGAGAGGTTTTTCCAATGCCGATGTATGAGTACCAATGCGACAAGTGCAAAAAAAACTTTGAATTTTTGCAAAAAGTGAATGACGAACCCATTAGCAAATGCGAAGAATGTGGGGGACCTCTACATAAATGCTTTAACCAAATGAACTTTCATTTGTATGGGCCGGGATTTTATTCCACCGATAATAAAAGAAAGTACCTGAAATAAACTTTCCTCCCCTATCCCTTCAATATTTTTTCCTATGATATATATTACCCGACGTCTGGAATTCTGCGCCAGCCACCGCCTTTTCAATCCCAAATTTTCCGACAGGGAGAATGAAGAAACTTTCGGGTTGTGTAACAACCCTAATGGCCACGGTCACAATTATGTTCTGGAGGTAACGGTCAAGGGGGACATCGACCCGGATACAGGGATGGTGCTGGACTTGAAAACCCTTAAGAAATTGATCCATTGGGAAATTATCGACAAAGTGGACCATAAGAACTTCAATATGGATGTCGACTTTATGAAAGACGTGATTCCCACTGCTGAAAATATTGCCATCAAATTCTGGGAACTCCTGGAGTCAAAAATTGATAACGGCACTTTACATGAGCTGAAACTTTATGAATCCGAGCGAAACTATGTCGTCTACCGTGGAAATTGATATGAAAGACCTGATAGCAAAACTGCTGGTAGACTTGGGAGAAGACCCATCACGCGAAGGTCTCCAAAATACCCCGGAAAGAGTTGAAAAATCCCTGAAATTTTTGACCAGTGGGTATAGGACAAATATAGACGAACTGGTAAACGGTGCCCTTTACCAGGAAGATTATGACGAGATGGTCATCATTAAAGACATCGACATTTACAGCTTGTGCGAACACCACATGTTGCCGTTTCTGGGAAAATGTCACGTTGCCTATCTGCCCAAAGGCAAGATCATCGGGTTGAGCAAAGTTCCCCGCATCGTAGATGCTTTCAGCCGCAGATTGCAAGTGCAGGAACGCTTGACCAAGCAGATTGCCGAATGTCTTGAGGAAATTTTGCAGCCCAAGGGCGTGGGAGTGGTTATTGAAGCCATGCATTTATGCATGTCCATGCGGGGAGTTGAAAAACAAAGCTCCTACACCACCACCAGCTCCATGCTCAGGTGTTTCAAGTCCGATGCCAGAACTCGCAGTGAATTTTTAAGCCTGATTCGCCCTCAGGGGAATCGATCCTGACCAATGGATATTTTTACTCACCCTCTATAGGATAGACAAACTTCGCTTGGCCCCCACCACCAAAGAAATAATAATTGAAAATAACGATCTGATTCCAGATATTTTTGGAACGCATGACGTCAACCTCAAGCTGATAGAAAAGAAGTTCAACGTTCGTATCACCACCCGTGGCAACCAGGTCAAAGTTACAGGCTCTCCAGATTCCATAGAAACCGTCAATCGACTCCTGGCCCAACTACAGGAATTGTTTGAAGGGCAAACACCGCCGCAAAACGGGGATATCAAGTTCGCCATTCGCTTGATTGCCGATGATCCCAATGTCGATTTAAAATCGATCTTTACCGAACGGGTGGTCTTGTCTCCCGGTCGAGGCTACATTTCCCCCAAAGGTTCTGCCCAAAGCGAGTTTATAAAGGCGGCCAAGCAGAAAGATATTATATTTGCCATCGGTCCGGCGGGGACGGGAAAAACCTATCTGGCAGTGGCTCTCGCCGTGGAAGGTCTGCTCAAAAACCAGTTTAAAAAAATTGTTCTGGTGCGTCCTGCTGTAGAAGCCGGAGAAAAACTGGGCTTTTTGCCGGGAGATATCTCGGAGAAGATCCATCCCTACCTGATGCCGCTTTACGATGCCTTGAATGACATGTTGGAAGCCAGCCAGGTGTTGCAGATGGTTCAGGATGGAATCATCGAAATCGCTCCTCTGGCCTATATGCGCGGGCGAACGCTAAACGATGCGTTTATTATCCTCGATGAAGCGCAAAACTCCACCCGCGAACAAATGAAAATGTTTTTAACCCGCCTTGGGTTCCGGTCTAAAATTGTGGTGACAGGCGATGTCACACAAATCGACCTTTCGAGCGCCCGCGACTCCGGTCTGATTCATGTGGAAAAACTTTTGCAGGATATTGAAGAGATTCAGTTCATCTATTTTACCGAAAAAGATGTGGTCCGGCACGAACTTGTAAAAAAAATCATCCGGGCTTACGACAAGGGTGACAGTCCCAAATAATTGCCTCCATCACCCTCGATATTTCCGAATTTATTTTTCAGGAACACTGGCGCATTTCATTTCTAAAACCAGAGCCAACCCATATCAGGGAAAAATATCTCGCATGGATATTCAAATCCAAAACGATCAAGAGATTCACACAGTCGATACCGCGAAATTTAAAAGGCAAGTCAAAAAAATTTTACAAACATTGGAATGCCATGATGATGAACTCAGTATTCTGATCGTGGACGACGCAAAAATTCGCCAACTGAACCATCAATATCGAAATATTGACACCGCAACCGATGTTCTTTCCTTCCCCCAGAATGAAGGAGAAGATACCGAATTTATTTCCCAAATGCTCGGGGACGTGGTAATTTCTGTGGAAACGGCTCACCGTCAGGCGATGGAGCATCAATTCTCGTTGGAGCAGGAACTGGTATTATTGCTCATTCATGGAACGCTCCATCTTTTGGGGTACGACCACGAGCGGTCTCTAAAGGAAGAAAAAATTATGAAGGAAAAAACCTGGGATTTATTCGCATTAATATTTCCAGGCAAAGCTCCTTCTGAATCCTGTCAATACTGAGCTATTTCACAGCAATAGGGAATTTCGACGATGAAACAACTATGGGCCCCCTGGCGAATGGAATACATTCAGGAAGATAAATCGGGGGATTGTATCTTCTGCTCCCTTCCCAGTGCGGAAGAGGACCAAAAAAATTTCATCCTCTACAGAGGGCCGCACTCTTTCGTCATCATGAATATTTTTCCTTACAACACCGGTCATGTCATGGTTTCCCCCTACAGACACCTCTCCTGCATCACCCAGCTGGAAGAAAACGAATTCACCGAGATAAACCGCCTGACGCAGAAATGCGTGGAAATCCTGCGGACGGTTAAATCCCCCGAGGGATTCAATGTCGGATTCAATCTGGGCAAAGCGGGTGGCGCCGGCTTCGATGAGCATATTCACATTCACATCGTCCCCCGATGGAATGGCGATACCAACTACATGCCCGTATTGGCCGACACCAAAGTTCACCCGGAACACCTCAGAGCCACCTACGACAATTTACTTCCTCATTTTCAAAACATTTCAGTTTAAACGTTTAGCATGACCTCCGGAACAAAAAAAATGGGCCCGTCGGAAGACGAAACCCCGATGATGCAGCAATACCAGGGCATCAAAAGGGATTGTCCCGATGCGATTCTCTTTTTCCGCATGGGAGATTTCTATGAAATGTTCAATGAGGACGCCAAGATCGCTTCCCGCATCCTGGAGATCGCCCTGACCTCACGCAGTAAAAACAAAGCCAATTCGATTCCCATGTGCGGCATCCCTCACCATGCCGCCACCGCTTATATCTCCAAATTGATCAAGGCGGGAAAGAAAGTCGCGCTCTGCGAACAGACGGAAGACCCCAAATTTGCAAAAGGTTTGGTCCGGCGCGAAATTGTCCGTATCATAACACCGGGAACGGTTCTCGATGATTCCTTGCTGGACCCCAAAAGCAACCATTTTGTGGTTTCCCTGTTCTTCGGCAAAGACGGGCTGGGCTTAGCCGCCCTCGATATTTCCACAGGGCTGTTCAAGGTCACCGAAATCCGGGGAGATAATGCGGTTTCACTCCTTGCAGACGAATTGGAAAAAATCAGTCCTAAAGAGATCCTTGTCCCAGAGTCTACAGCGGCGGAAGCCAATGGCAATACGCCCTGGTTAAATAACGACGCCATCTATCAGCACAGCTGTGAAGACTGGACGTTTTCTTTTAGCGAAGCCTACCGGAACTTGCTCGAGCACTTCAACACCGGTTCGCTGGAGGGGTTTGGCTGTGAAAATTTAAGACTGGCGATTTCTGCGGCAGGCGCCTTGATTCATTACCTGCAGGAAACCCAGAAATCCGCCTTGCGCCATATCAGCGCACTCTCTACCTATCATATTCATAACTCCATGCTTCTGGATCACACCACCATCCGAAGCCTGGAGCTGGTGCAGTCGAGTGATGGAAGTCGTAAAAATTCTCTTTTGGATTTGCTGGACACCACCCAAACTCCGATGGGAGCAAGAAGGATCAAGGAATGGATTTTAAAACCACTGATCGATCGGAAGACCATCGAGGAACGCCTGACCCTGGTAGCCACCTTCAAACAAAATCCGCTCCCTAGAAAAGACATGCGCGACCAACTGCAAAGGATTCACGACCTGGAGCGCCTGGTCGGGCGAATATCGCTTTCCATCTGCGGTCCCCGCGATTTGATCGCGCTTAAAAATTCTATCGAAACCTTTCCGGAAATTCTCTTCCTGCTCAACCAGTTTCAAGCAGAGGCCATCTCTCAACTTACGAAAACCTGGGACAATCTGGAAAATATATTTCAACTCATAGATGAGAAAATCATGGACGATCCGCCCATCCACCTGAAAGACGGGCATCTGATAAAACCCGGATGCGATGCGGAACTCGACCGGCTGAAATCGATCAGCAAAGATGGTAAAACCTGGATCGCCACTCTCGAAACGAAAGAGAAAGAGCGGACCGGAATCCCCCTTTTAAAAGTGGGGTTCAATAGAATTTACGGCTACTACATAGAGGTCACCAAAAAAAATAGCGACCGCGTTCCCGAGGAATACATTCGCAAACAGTCTCTGGTCAATGCGGAACGCTACATCTCTCCCGAATTGAAAGAGTATGAGGTCGAAATAACCGGGGCGGAAGACAAGATATCGGAATTGGAGCTTCAGCTTTTTCATAAAATCCGCGAAGACATCGCCCGGCAGGGTCCGCGCATCCAGGCCATGGCCCGGACTATCGGAAAAATAGACGCCCTGTTTTCCTTTGCCGAAATAGCTCACCAGAATAATTATTGCCGCCCCACCCTCCTTGAGGATTCCACCCTCCTGCTGAAGAACGGCAGACATCCTCTGGTAGAAAAAATTGACCCTCTCAATCAGTTCATTGCCAACGACACCCTTCTCGATTCCACCGACAATCAGATCATGATCATCACCGGTCCCAACATGGCCGGTAAATCCACCTTCCTGCGCCAAGTCGCCCTGATCACCTTGATGGCCCAGGTCGGAAGTTTTGTTCCCGCTGACGAAGCCCGGATCGGGGTGGTGGATCGGATCTTTTCCAGAGTCGGGGCACAGGATCACCTTTTGAAAGGACAATCCACCTTCATGGTGGAAATGAACGAGGCTGCCAATATCTTAAATAACGCCACAGCCAGGAGCCTGATCATCCTCGATGAAATCGGTCGCGGCACCAGCACCTTTGATGGAATCAGCATCGCCTGGTCGATCGTCGAATATCTCCACGCCTTGACCGGGGAACAAGGCGGACCCAAAACCCTGTTTGCGACTCATTACCACGAACTGACGGATCTGGCCCTGGTTCTTCCCGGAGTTAATAATTTCAACGTTCAGGTCAAGGAGTGGAATGATGAGATCATATTCCTGCGGAAAATCGTCTCAGGCGGGGCGGATAAGAGCTATGGAATTCAGGTTGCCCGGCTGGCTGGCTTGCCGGAAAAAGTATTGAACCGCGCTTTAGAGGTTCTGGATAATCTGGAAAAAAGCGAATTCGATGAAGTGGGGCGGCCCAAAATTTCTCATAGCGAATCGGACCCTTTAGATGTGGGCCCTCAACAACTGATGATGTTTACCGAAGATCACTCGCCTCTTCTCAAGAAACTGGATGATTTGAACCCAGATGATCTGACGCCACGAAAAGCCCTGGATCTTATTTTCGAACTGAAAGCTCTGCGAAAAAATTTTTAACACGTAAACCTTGGAAGCAAAAAAAACATCCCTATTTGTCATCTCTCTAAAGTTTCGTTTCGTCTGCCGAAATTTTAATCGGACCTACGAAATTTATTTCCTTAGTATTCTCAATCAGTTGAACCCTGGCTTCCTTTTCCGGAAGAGATTTTCGGCTGTAAAATTAACGCTTTTCAAAGCTAAGTCATCTATTTTATTGACTTTACAAGAGCCTGAAAATAGGTTATGTTGGAAGGATTGATTAGTTTGATCGCAAACGGGAGCCGCTTGCGATCCCTGATGATCAGGCTCCACTCCGAAAAAGAAAACAGACGGTAAACAGTTCCCGCCAAACGGAAAAAAATAGTGGACTTTCTGACTATATTGAATAAAAAAACCGCCAAAAAGCTGAATATCATCCTGACACTAACACTGTTGATTTGCTCGTGGACGCTGGTTTCCATCGCAGGAGCCGCCTCCCCATCACTTGTCAACGTGGGGGTTTCCACGCAGGGAAATTACATCACCATGGATGCCATTCTCACCGATGGAATCGAAGGAAAAATTCTTGAAGCCATCGAAAGCGGTGTTCCCATGACAGTGACCTTTCAAATCGAACTCAGGAAACAAGTCTCTCTTTGGAACGATACACTGATCCGATCCAATGAAGTCAGTCACACGGTCCAATTTGATTCTTTGAAAAAAGCCTACCGGTTTTCTGAGGTTGGAAAAAACGTAAAAAGAAAAATCATTACCCAAAAAAAAGATCGCTACCAACAACTAATGGCGACCCTTAACAATATTCCCATTGCTCCTATCTACCAGTTGGACCCGGCTGAGAAGTATTATGTTCAGGTAAAGGCCAACCTTGAAATGGATCGGTTTTGGTTTCCCTTCAACTACCTTTTTTTCTTCGTTCCTTTCAATAATTTTGAAACATCCTGGGCCAAAACTTCGCCCCTCACCATTGACCAGGAATTCCTCAATTCCAGTGAAGCCTTCAATGAAAAATCCAAAGAGAGAGCGAAATCAAAGGCCTTAAGTCATGTCATCCGTTCCTTCAACAAATAAACCCCAGTTTTCACAACCTTCCGAAGAACAAGCCCGCAGGAAAAAAAAACGTACCCAACGAATCATCGCCACGATCATATTTTCCCTGCTCGCCCTGACCGCGATTGAAAACTATATCCTTCAACAAAAGACCACCGCCCCGATAGCCAACAATATCGCAGTTCTTGCGGTATTCAACATCATCCTGATCCTCCTCTTTGTCCTGATCATACTCATTACGAGAAACCTGGTAAAATTATACAACGAGCGTAAAAGTAAAATCATCGGGTCGAAATTCCAAACCAAACTCATTATCGCGTTTCTAATTCTTGCTCTCGTCCCCTCTACCCTGCTTTTCGCGACCGCCAGCAAGCTGTTCACCTATAGCATAGGAAGCTGGTTTAGCCTGCAAGTGGAACAAACATTACAAAGATCCATGGACGTGGCGAGGGATTATTATTCCCATCTGGAAAAAGGAGCCCTGTCCCGTGCTCAAAAAATTGAAAATTTCATTATAAAGAGGGAACTGTTTCGACAAAAAAATCGCGATCAGCTAGAGGCCCTGGCAATAGAAAAAGTAGAGGAATACGATCTCAATGGATTGATCGTTTATGACAATCAAAAGCAGATCGTTGTTTCTGTTTATAATCAAAAGCTTCTTCCTCAGGCCAGCGCCAGCTATCAGGATTTGCTTAAGGAAAGTGTGGGGGGCGAAGGGGTTTCAGAAATTCGAACCACCAACCATGGAACCTTCCTTGTGGTGATGGTGCCCCTCAAGCAAACGGTGGATAATAAAATTGAGATCTGGGGCTATATTCTCACCCTGGCCCCGATCCCGCAAAATTCACTGGGCAGAATAGAAGCCATTCGCAGTACGTTCGAGGATTACAAACAACAAAGCTTTTTAAAATTACCCGTCAGCGCCAGTTACTACATCACCTTCCTCTTGATCACTTTGCTGATTTTGTTTTCCGCGATCTGGCTGGGGTTTTACATGGCGCGGGGCATCACCATCCCCATTCAGGAGTTGGCCGAAGGGACTAGAAGAATCGCCGAAGGCGACCTCAATTTTAAAATCGGCGTCCATGCCAGCGATGAAATAGGAATATTGGTCGACTCTTTCAATAAAATGACCAACCAATTAAACGAAGGCCGCTTGAACATCCAGCACGCTCATGAGGATTTGAAAGTAACGAATCTTGAGCTGGAGCAGAGGCGCTACTACATAGAAACGATTCTGGAAAATATCGGCGCCGGGGTGGTTTCTGTGGATAAAAAAGGTCGTGTCACCACGTTCAACAAGGCGGCTGAGAAAATACTTGGGGCTAAAGCAGAGGAAGTTTTTGGGTGCAGTTATAGAGAAGCCTTCGATCCCTCCTTTCATGGACCGATTCGGCTCATGACAAAACAAATAAATGATAAACTCGAAGCATCTGTGAAAGAACAAATAGACCTCAGGGTCGGTGACAGCAACCTGACCCTGCTCGTCAACATCCAGGTATTAAAAGACCCCGACGAAAAATATCTCGGCCTCGTCATCGTTTTTGAAGATTTGACGCAGTTGATCAAGACTCAGAAAATTGCCGCCTGGCAAGAAGTCGCCCAGGGCATCGCCCACGAAATCAAAAACCCTCTGACCCCGATTCAACTGAATACCCAACGCCTGCAGAAAAAATATCGCGAAAATAAAAAAGAGTTTGACCAAGTGTTCGAGGAAAGCATCGCTATCATCTGCCAGGAAGTTGAAGGGATGAAAGATATGCTGACCGAATTTCAACGCTTTTCTCGCATGCCGGCCCCAAATCCTAAACCTGCCTCGCTTCACAAAATCATCGATGATGTCTCTATTTTATATTCCGACTATGAAAAAAGGGTAACCATTAATAAAAATTTTGATCAGGACATTGGACTCATTAAAGTCGATGCTGAACAAATGCGGCGGGTGTTCATCAATCTTTTTGAAAATGCCCTGGACGCTGTGGATGAAAACGGGGAAATATGCATATCCACAAGGTTGAATCAAAAAGAACAACAAGTCCAAATCGAATTTTCAGACAATGGCAGTGGAATAGCTCCTGAAGACGTGGACAAGCTGTTCCGCCCTCATTTCACCACCAAAAAGCGCGGCTCAGGGCTAGGGCTGGCGATCGTCAATAGGATCATTGTTGACCACGACGGAGCCATTCAGGTCAAGGACAACGCACCCAAGGGCAGCCGGTTCGTGATCGACCTCCCCTATTCCATGGTTTCAATAAAAAATACCCCAGCTAAATCCGCATCCAAAACATCGACTTCGGTGTCCTGAAATTTTCAAAATTCCAGGGGGAGTCTTTTCATCCGCAGTAAATTGGTTTAAGATATCTCCATACTCACGCAACCTCTAAAACATTCATTATCATTCCTTCGCTCGATGCAAAAGAAACTGACCATCAATCTGGATGAAAAAATTTACCAGCGCCTTTTGAATCATTGTCAGGGAGATGAAAACGCCCTGCAGGAATATGTGGCTAAAATTCTGGAAACCCACAAGCCCGATTCCGAACAGGATGCAGATATAAATAAAGGGCTAGAGGATTATTTGAAAAAGGGAAGCGCTGGCACTCGATCCTATGGCATCAAGGGACAGGGTTGGTGACGACCCCCCCCCATAACCAAAGAAATAAATTAAACCTTATGTCAGATAACGAACGATTCAAGGACAATGGCAACGGAACCATCACGGACACGAAGATGAATGTGATGTGGAGAAAAACCGATTCCTTTCAGGACAATAAAAAGTGGCTCAACTGGTTCAAAGGCCAGGATTATGTGGAAATCGCCAACCTCGAACGGATTGCAGGCCATGAAGACTGGCGTTTCCCCACGGAAGAAGAAGCCTGGAGCCTGTTTGACCTGAACAAAACAAATACCGATAAATACGGAGATGATATTTACCTGGACCCTGTATTTGAGCCGGGAAGCGCGGGAACCACATGGACCCTGGAGGAAAAAGATTCTTCCGCCCTGATCATCCAGTATGAAGACGGGCAAAAAGTCTGGCCGTCTAAATACTCCAATATGAATATGGCTTACCGCATGGTTCGGACCATTCCCTGATTCTCAAAATTTGTCTTTGTACGCCGCGCGAAAAGGATACATGACCCGAATATTTGGCCGTTCAGGCCCCTGGTAATTGAATCCGGGGTGCATCACAAAGCGGATTTTTGTTATTTCTGAATTGTACGTATCGAACTGCCTGGGATGCATACGCATCACTCCCAGCTCCAGGACCAGCGGCTGTCCCTCAGGCAATACAAACTTATTTTCTGCGGTAGCCGCAAGGTCGATTTTGACCGAGCCATTTCCGCCTTCCTTCAGAACCAGATTGCCCCCGGCGACAGGTTCACTTCCCTGCCTTTCGGTCAACAACCTCCACACATATTGAGTATTATAGCCACGGGAGTGAGCAACACCAAGAACCGGATCGAGAAACTGCAAAAAGCTCTGCCCTTTTTCCTGAAAAAAATGGACATTCGCCGGTGCCCACTTGACGAGATTTTTTTGAAAATTATCCCTGCCTGATCGAAAACACCGCTCATTCTTCAATAGTTTTTCAATAGAGACACGTTTCTTAATAATCAAGTTCTTGCGCAATTCCAGAGCCTCCGGGTCCTGAAGCAAACAACTGGCAAGGCTCAATTGCAGGTCCTTGCCGTCAACCGCAGGCCCAGAGTCGATCTCCTCTCGCAGGCGGGATACGATTGCAGATTCCAGTTTCGGATAATGCCCACGACTCACTTCGGCGATGATCTGCGTTACCCGTTGCCAATCTTTTTTGTCCATGGCAACTTTAAAATCGGCAAGAACTTTATCATCGAAGCCGAGATTCTTATCATCTGCAGAGAAATACTCTTTGCCAGCAAAAACCTTTTCTTTGAGAAATCTGTATCGGGCCGGATGGCTGTACCGGAAGTAGGGATAATTGATATAGGCCGCCACCGAATTGGCAAAATCTTCCTGGAGATTCTGGCGGGAATAGGTCGGCAGATGGCGAAGCGAAACAGGCGCGTAATTGTCCACTCCCGCATCGTTCAAAAAAGTGTAGAGAAAATCACTGCCGGGTTTTGCGTCCAAAGCCGGGATGTTGAGGATTCTGAAATTGGCAATGGCCAGCCACTCGGCGGAAAAACTTGGGAACCCATGCACCATATCAAACGCGTGCGCCATTTCATGCTGAACGATATTCTTAAAAGCTTTTTCATCCTCATAAAATAAGGGGGTGTAAAATTCCACACGGGGGTCCTGATCCGCCACCAACACCTGATAAGACTTTCCCAGAGATTTGTAAATAGTTATAAATGGCGGCAGAGTTGCGGCGGGAATCTCATCCCCGGTGATTTCTCCCGAATCAGCCATGATCCGGCTCAATCGATAAAGCCCTTTGAAACCTGGCATTTTATAAAAAGTGGGGGGAAGTTCTGAAAACACAGCATGCAATTTTTCGATCTGATCGGTGCGCCACGCTTCGCCAAATTCAATCAACTCGTAACCAAACGCATCCTTGAACTTATCCATCAACTGTTGAACTTCTTGCCCGTAATCACCGGGATATTCATAAAATTTTCTTGGAGGTGAACCTTCCTCCGAGCCGGAAGACTGATCGACCGGATGATATTGAAAACCGCATAAAACAGGAATCAGGCACAAAATGGCAATTGCTTTAAATGATTTTATCATGGGCGGCAAACCTCAGAAAATCGGAAAAAAGATGTTTCATTTAGACTATCAAATGGGAAGAGCAAAAGCCAATGGTCTATTTGCCATTTAAAATCAAGGCATTTTGAGGCTGTCGGCACAAAGATTTTTTTTTATGATTTTTTTGCATCCTTGATGAAATTGGCTCATCGTACTAGCATCAATAATTGTTCACAAAAGGAGGTTGCTGGTATGGCGAAGTTGCCCGGTATCGATGAAAAACTGATTAAACTGAATCCCGACTGGACGGTTGAAAATGCCGCTTCCACCCCACTAGAAAAAGAAATATCTGTCAATAATTTCAAGGGGAAACGGCTGGTTGTGACTTTGCCTGGAGCCGGTGGATTCTGTAATAAAGAGCTGGATCTTATCAAAGAAAACATGGGCAAATTCAAGGATGCCGGAGCCGACGAAGTGATCGTCATTGTGGGGACGGATATTTTGAGCAATGCCGGACGAGGATTGCCTAACCTCCTGCAGGACCCGGATCAGGCTTTCGCCAAGGCTAATAAACTCAACCTCGAAGGGGTTCGAAGCCGGTATTTACAGCGGTCCGTCATTGCGGTTGACGCCAATGGCGAGCAATTAGGCAGAGAAGATGCTGAATTGCTCGGTTGCCGAACGATCGATGGATTAGTGGAAGTGGCTAAAAAAGCGTTTGCCTAATTTTTTCCAATAATAAACCTCCCTGAATTTATTCGGGGAGGTTTTTATTTTTTGCCACCTCCTGGTAAACGGTCATCAAAGGATAGTTTTCAGCCCACGAGCATCGTTTTTTGAAATATGTATTCATAATATGCTCAGGATTTTCGAGGGCGTGATGCCTCTGGCTTCCAGGGCGGCAACCGTCTGGCGGTAACGACGATCCTTCCCTTCCATGCCGTTCCCCCCCTGAACAAAGCCCCTGTTAACCCCGAAACCACCATAACCATAAAAATCAAATACGATAAAGGGATTAGAAACAAATCCAAAACTCCTTTGAGGAAATTACCGCTTTTCATCCACAGTGTACAAAAAACTGCCAGGAGCTGCAAGAACCCCACGAGTTGCTGGGAACTGTTATTTTTTCCCAAGCCATCAAGCCATGTCAACCAGGGAACCACCCAGAAAAACAAAAATCCGATCGTCAACAAAATCAGCGCCACGCTGCCCCGCCCCGGCCCCAAAGCCGTCCACATGCCATTGACCAGGCTTCTGGACCATCCCCTAAAGGCCTCCGATATGGAAGAATACATTTTTGTTTGCAGAGCTTCGCCGCCATTGATCCCCAGAGTGAGGAAACCTTTTAGTTTCGCCAGGTATCCCAACGACACATCGGTGCTTGAATACTCGCGCAGGGCTTCATGGGTCCCCAGGGTTTCATAGGCTTCACGGGTTATCAGGACGTACTGCCCATTGACCAGGCTTTGCCGGGACCCGGCTTCGGTAAATCCTCTTCTATCACTCACCATAAAGATATAAGAAAAAACCGCAAGGTTGACCAGGGCCACGCCAAAACCTGGCGCTTCCTGTTCGCCGGCCACCGTTACCAATGAAGCGTTACTGGAGATCACCTGCCCCATGACCCTTAAAAGCAAAGACGGGTCGTGATGCGTGTCCGCATCGGTGAACAGCAACCAGTCTCCTCGCGCTTGGTGGTATCCCTGACACAAGGCGTGGGCCTTTCCCATCCAACCCTCGGGAAGAGGTTTTCCCTGAATGATCTTCAATCGGGAGTCGCCTTTTGCCAGCCGGACTAAAATCTCACCGGTGGCATCCTCCGATCCGTCATCCACCACGATGACTTCCAGCTGTGGATAGTCCTGCGCCAGCAGGGATCGAACGCAACGCTCGATGGATTGCTCTTCATTGCGGGCCGGGACAATGATGGATACCCTCGGGGAGGCAAGAGACAGGTTCGGCTTTTCTTCAGACAGTTGCGGCATCGCACCCCGGCACTGGTGACTCCAGCGATGCCAGACGATCCACCAGAAGATGACGATGGCAAACCCGTCCAAAAGGGATAACTGGGTAAACAAGAAAGTTTCCTCTAACGGCCTGATTGTATTAATTCAATTTCAAATTTATTATTTTGAATCAAAAGTGTTGGTTCTGGAAGGAAAAAACTGGGGAGATTGAATTTGGTGAGCAGAATTCAGGATTTTTGGTGATCCAGTGTGTTTAAAATGGATTCCAGGTCTTCTTTCATTTGACGTTTCAGCTCAATGAGTTTTTCACGTTCATCAAGGTACTCCGGCGAACCTTTCTTTTTATACTTTTTCAGCTTCACTTTAGCGCCGGCAATGGTAAACTTTTCCCCATACAACAGACGTTTGATTTCCAACACCAATTCCACATCCTTTTTCTGATACAACCTTTGCCTTGATCGATTTTTATCCGGCTTCAGCATATCAAACTCATCCTCCCAATAGCGCAAAACATGTTGTTCCACCCCTGCGATATCGGCCACCTCTCCTATTTTAAAAAATAATTTATCAGGAATCACACTATCCATTTCAAATACCCTTTAAGCTACCATTTATCATAATAAATAAACTAGTTACGGTTGAACCTTTAATGCCCTGAACGAGGTGAACAAGCAAACCGAAAAGAAAACAACCTCTGCAACCTGATTAAAAAACAACTCGCCTTCATTGGATTAGAAATTGTTGCCGTTATCTGAGGGTGACTCCGTGGATGTTAATAAATTCTTGCTGGGCTTGAAGGTCAGGACCCTGCGCGAGCGGATGAGAATGGGCTGGCCGGTTTGAGGGTTGCGTGCATTTCTCGCTTTTTTATGTTTCAAATTAAAAGTAGCGAATCCTGCAATGCGGACGCTTTCCCCACTAGCCAGTTCTTTCTTTATTTCTTTAAATAAAACATCAACGGCTTCTTCTGCTTCCTGGCGGGTAAAACCCACTTTTTTGTACACCTGTTCGACTAAGTCAGATTTTACAACATTTGCCTTGGATTCAACAATTTCCACTTTCAACATCCTTTCAATTAAGATAAGAACATGTTTCCCGTGATTTGGTTACGATTTTTCTTTCATTTTTTCAAAATCCTGCTGGGCCTGCTCAATAATTTTTTTGGAAAGGTGTTCTGGTACGTCATCGTAATGATCAAGCTCCATCACAAACAACCCCCTGCCGCTCGTTATTGACCGGAGGTCCGCCGCATAATTTAATATCTCCGCCATTGGAACATGAACACGAATGGTCTGCATGTCGTCATCCGCATCTATCCCCTGAATTTTCCCTCGTTTGGAATTTAGGTCGCCCATAATGTCACCAACATGTTCACTGGGAACCACCACCTGCATATTCATAATGGGCTCCAGTAATACGGGTTTGCAATCGATAACCCCCCTTTTAAACCCCAGGGAGCCTGCGATCTTAAAAGCCATCTCCGACGAGTCGACATTATGGTACGAACCATCATAAAGCTTCACCCTCACATCGACCATGGGATAATGCGCGATCACTCCGTGGGTCATCGCTTCCTGAATTCCTTTTTCCACCGCAGGAATATAATTTTTGGGAATCGCACCTCCCACAACCTTATCCTCAAAAACAAACCCGCCGCCTTTTGCAAGAGGTGAAATCTCCAGCCAGGTATCGCCAAACTGCCCTCGACCCCCTGTCTGTTTTTTATATTTGCCCTGGACCTTGGTTTGCCCACGAATGGTTTCCAGATAAGGCACCTTGGGAGGTTTAGCATCCACCTCCACCCCGAACCGTTGTTTCAGACGCTCGATGATCACATCCAGATGAAGCTGGCCCATTCCTGAAACAAGCAGTTCGTGGGTCTGTGCGTTCCTTTCTACCTTCAAAGTCGAATCTTCCTCGGTCACTCGATGAAGAGCCGTGCTGATTTTTTCCTCATCCGCTCGGGTTTTGGGCACAATCGCCTGCGAAAATACCGGACTGGGAAATTGAATGGGATCAAAAACGATCGCATTGTCAGTATCTGAAAGGGTATCGCTGGTGGTTGTCACCTTCAACTTGGCCACAGCGCCAATATCCCCGGCGGAAACTTCTGAAACGGGAACCTGTTTTTTTCCCTGGAGCAAATAAATCTGCCCTATCCTTTCGCTGCTCTCCTTCGAGGCATTGAATACGCTGGAATCCGCCTTGATCGACCCGGAAAACACCCGGAACAACGTTAATTTCCCGGCATAGGGATCGGCGATTGTTTTGAAAACCAAAGCTGAAAACGGTTCCTCGGGATCTGGCTTTCGTTCCATTTCCGCGTCATCTTTGGGAGATCTTCCAGCCACCGGATTGCGCTTATCCGGGGACGGCAGGTAATCAATCACCGCTTCCAATAAAAGATCGATTCCCATATTTTGCAATCCCGACCCACACAACACGGGAATCAGTTGCCCCTTCTGGATTCCATTTCTCAATCCCTGGTGAAACTCGTCCTCGGTCAGCTCGCCCTTTTCTAAATAAACTTCAATCAGTTCGTCGTCCACCTCCGCCACGGCTTCCGTAAGTTCCGCACGGGCGATTTCTACGTTACTCGTTATATCGGAAGGAATTTTATTTACTTTACCTTTCCCGCTACATCCTTTTTCATAGGTGTAATATTTATTCCCCACCAGATCGACGATGCCCATAAAACTGTCGCCATTGCCCACGGGCAATTGTAAAAATACCGGCGTCTTTTTGAATTTTTTCTTCAGATTTTCCAGAATGGGAGGGATGTTGGCGCGTTCATGATCCAATTTATTCAAAAAGACCATTCGCAATAAATCCTGATCATCAGCCCATTGCCATACTTTTTCTGTATAAAATTGAATTCCGTCATCAGCCCCAATAACAACGACAGCGTCTTCAATCACGCGAATACATGCCGGCGTATCCGCTATAAAATTATTATCACCGGGCGTATCGAGGATGTTTATTTTGTGCTTGTCCCATTCACAAAAGGCCAGAGAAGCGCTGATCGTATGTCCGCGTTTCATTTCCCCTGGATCATAATCCATCAGGGATGATGTGTCGCCCACTTTTCCCAATCGATCAGCCACCCCCGATGTAAAAAGGATGGCTTCTGCAACCGATGTTTTTCCGGAAGACCCATGACCGATGAGTCCGACATTCCTTATTTCCTGAAGCTTATATAGTTTCATTGCAAACCTCTGAGAAAAGGGGGGCCATGATTTTTATCTACATAGAATTTATTTCGCCTGACAAATTTAAAGGTTTGTATTGATCGAATTCAACTTCGCTGATTCATCCCAATTGTATACACATCATTGTTTTTTTCCAGAGCAAATACCTGATTTCCAAACGATAGCCTTTCGCCTAAGCCCAGGACGGCACCATACAAGGGGTCAGGGAACGTCAAATGCAAGCGTAGTTTTTCTTGTTCTGATAAATTTTAACCTTTTTATACAACTTACCAGAGACCTGAGGCAAGACTAAAGGTGATTTTTTACTAATCTTGAGCTACTGAAGGGAAGGGAGCGGCACGATGCCGGGGCACTTTTTTACTACTTTGCAAAATCCTTGGTTCTACTCAGGCCCCGATATCAATCCATCTTTTTTCGGCTTGAAAACATCAAACGAAGCGGGGTTCCTGAAAATCCAAAAACTTTGCGCAAACTATTGACCATATACCGCTGATAGGAAAAATGAATCCCCTGCGGGTAATTAACAAAACATCTGAACGTTGGCGGGCAACTTTTGACTTGCGTGGCGTAAAACAGTTTTAAAAATTTTCCACGATAACTGCTCATCGGATTTTTCAGGATCGCTTTCTCGAAACAATCGTTCAGCTTGCCTGTGGTAATATTCTTTGAATATTCCGCATAAACTTTTTCAATGCTCGAAAGCAACTTGTTTATCCCCTGCCCTGTTTTAGCGGAAACCGTCAACAGAGGAGCAAACTCCAGGAACTTAAACTGATCCCGGACTTTTTCTTCAAAAGCTGGGAAAGACCCTCTTGGTTCTTCGATCAAATCCCACTTATTGGCCACGATAATACAGCCCTTGCCTCTATCGAAGGCATACCCCGCGATGTTGGCGTCCTGATCCGACACCCCTTCGTCCGCATCCAGAACAAGAACGGCTATATCACATCGGTCCAGAGCTTTCAAAGCCATGATGACGCTGAATTTATCCAGAACCTCTTTGGTTTTTCCCTTGCGGCGGATTCCCGCCGTGTCAATAAAAAGAAGATCCCTTCCCTGAAACTGTAAATGCGTATCGACGGTATCCCGCGTGGTTCCAGGGATAGGGGATACGATACATCTTTCGGAGTTCAACAATTTATTGACCAAGGAGGATTTCCCTGCATTGGGCTTGCCCACAATGGCAATTTTTATAACATCCAGCTCCGGCTCTTCGGGAGTGGCTTCAGGGAAGGCCGCAACCAGACCGTCTATCAGATCCAAGAGTCCAAGGCCGTGTTCTGCCGATATGGGATAGGTCGCTTTTATCCCCAGTTGCAAAAACTCACCCATATCTTTTTCGTGTAAGGGCTCATCCACCTTATTGACGGCCAGATAAAAAGCCTTTCCCGTCCGTCTCACCTGTTCGATGATACCCCTGTCTTGAGCCGTGAGCCCTTGTTGTCTATCAACCACCAGAATAATGAAGTCCGCTTCGTTTTGAGCGATCAGAACCTGCTCCTTGACCTGAAGCTCAATTTCGTTCACGTTATCGATATCAACGCCCCCGGTATCAACCAGAATGACCTGCCGACCCTGCCATTCGGCGCGGCCAAACAAACGATCCCGAGTCACACCCGGAGTGTCATTGACGATGGAAGATCTTTTTTCGGTGAGTTTATTATAGAGAGTGGATTTTCCTACATTGGCTCTGCCAATGATAACAACCACAGGAACAGACATGATGATGAACCTCGTTAAATGGTGGGTCCTCTGTCCCTTTTGAATTCATGAACTCCTTGGGCAATGGCAGATGCCAACAGCTCCAGGTAGTCCGACCGCTTCAATCTTCGTTCCTCGAGAGAATTGGTTATGAACCCCACTTCCACGAGAATACTAGGCATATTCGTGTCGTGGAGAACAAAGAAGGGTCCTTCCTTGACGCCAAGGTCTTTCACTTCAGAGTATTTCTTTTTTACCGAACTGTGGAGCCGTTCTTGAACGTGGCTCGCCAATGCGGCGGAAGCGTTGATTTTTGTCGTGCTGATCATACTGGCCAAAATTTGCTGAACCTGATTGTCCTTTACTGAGTGAACCAACTCGCCATTTTCGCGGGTGGCTGTTTCCTGAGCCTGCTCGCTATTGGCAACTCCCAGGTAATAGGTTTCAATTCCATGCGCGGACCGGCGTTTTGCGGCATTGACGTGAATCGAAACAAACAAATCCGCATTCTTTTTGTTGGCAATCTCTCCTCTTTCCTCCAACGGGATGAAGGTGTCATCATGCCTCGTCAAAATAACTTGATAGCCGTAGCGGGTTTCCAGAATTTTTTTCAATCGCTTGGAGATATCAAGGTTCAATTCTTTTTCAAGCAGACCATTGGGACTGGTTGCGCCAACGTCCTTCCCACCATGTCCAGGGTCAACGATAATAAGAGGCGCCTGGCTCCGGGGCACGGTTTTGGTTCTCGAGGCCACCGCAACGGGAACGACTTTGAGCGTTACAACGGCTTCGGGTTTCACAGCCACCCCGGGAACCGGCTTGGGTTCTGGAGCCGGCTCGGGTTTTATAGTCTCCATTGAATTTGATTTTGGAGTTGAAGACGGTTGGGATCTTTCAGCCACGATAGATTTTTTACCGGGACCAAACAAGTCAATCACCAGTTTGGAACCTTCCTGGGACGTGACAACTTTAATTTCCTTGTTCGCGGGGATATCCAAAACCAGTCGGCTGCTGTTTTCATCAAATTGGCTGACGCGCAAACGCGTTAGAACGTCGCCCCCGACTTGAATATCCCTTTTAATATTGCTGTCCAGCCTGGCGTTGGAGAAGTTGAAATAGATGCGCTCGGGATCGCTCAACCGATTCTGAGATATCTTCGTTGGACCACCAATAAGAATTTCAATTCTTGTAGCATCGGGTTGCCTGCGATAATCCACTTTCTTGATAAGAACAGGCGATGCCACTTCACTGGACAGGGCCTTAACTTTTTGCACTCTCTGAGTAGGAACAAAGGCAACCGTGGCTTCTCTCAGTTTTTGCGCTTTGGTGGCCTGATCTCCTTGCGGGTATTCCCGAAGAATTTTCTCAAAAGCCGACAAGGCCGCCGGATAGTTTTTTTTATCAAAATAAATCTCTCCCAGACGAATCAAAGCGTCATCTGTCAACCGGCCACTCTTGAACTCAGAGATCACCTTGTAATAAAAATGGCTCGCTCGATCCTGGTCTTCACCATTTCTTGCCACATCGTACAGTTGCTGGTAAAGGCGGGCCGCTGTATAAAGTGCATTGTAAGCTTGCGGACTGGAAGGAAATTTTTCGTACACGGCAATAAATTTTTCGATACAAGCCACCCATTGGTGGCGATAGGCCCGGTTTTTCTTAGAACTTTTCAGGAGATAATAACTTCGTTGAGCTTGCTGATAAAAAGCCCCGGACGAACCATCCTGAGACCCTCTGGCCTGAAGATCCTCTTGAAAACTTCCCAAAACCAAAAAGGAGGCGATCAAAAAACAGGATACGATTTTTTTAGCAGTTAAAAAGGGCATTCAAGGAATTCGCTTATGCTGAAAGGCAAAATAAAAAATTGCAGATAACAATAATTAACACTTCGGGAAAACGGCCATGACAACCTCTCATAACCTTTTATTCTATTACGGCTTAAGACTATATCATTTTTTCAAAATAGCGTCAAGATTTAGAGGGCGGAAAATCAATAAGTTACATCCCTAAGCGCAAACGATCGGCCAGGGGAAAAGGAAGACCGGCAGCGAGGATTTTCTTTTGCGTGGATTCAAAATCGTACTCATATCTTTGAAATTCAATGGTTGCCGCATCAGAATCATAGACCACAAATGAAGGTTGCGGGTTGCCATCTCGCGGCTGCCCCAGGCTGCCAACATTGACGATATAGCGGCATTCCGGATCTAGCTCCCGGAACGAAGAGATGTAATCCTTTACCACCCCATCCGAACCTTGCTCAAGGATCACGGGCCGGTGGGAATGCCCGAGAAAACACAAGCGGGCCAAAAAATGATCGAAATTGATTTTCCCGTCCTTGCAGGAATTTACATAATGCCACTGATCGGGTTCAAAAGGCGATGAATGTACCCAGGTAACGCCATCTTCCTCTATTTCACAGGGAAGCGCCATCAGAAAAGCTTTATTCTCCTCGGACAATTCCTGACGGGTCCAGAGACAGGCCTGGTAGGCGTGTGGGTTAAAATAGGTCAGGCCGGTTTTTCCCACGACGGCAAAGTCGTGATTACCGCCTAAGATGATATCCGCATTTTCCCGAACCCATTCCACGCAGGCATTGGGATCGGCGCAGTAACCCACCAGATCTCCCAAAAATACTTTTTTATCGTGATCGAGGGTCGCCGCGATCCGGGAGAAGGCTTGCAATGATTCCAGATTGCTGTGCAGGTCGGAAAAAATGAGATATCTCATTAGGAAGCCACAACCGGAATCACCCGATGGATGAAGGCGTCTTTCCCTTGGGCATTTCCTTGAAAATTTTATCCAGAATGCCGTTGATAAAATCCGGAGATTCTTCACTGCCATATATTTTGGCGATTTCAACCGCTTCGTTGATAACAACTTTGGGAGGAATGGTCTGACTGAAATGCAATTCACACACGCCAAGCCGCAAAATATTACGGTCGATCACCGTCATGCGATCAAGAGCCCAGTTCTCGCTGTATTTTTTCAGGATACCGTCGATCTCATCAATATGATTGAGAACTTTTAAAACCAGTTCCTCCATGAAGGCTTTAACCTCTTCTTTGCAGGAAGTCCTTTCTGCAAACGAAGCCATCTGATCATCGAAATCCGCTTCATTAAATTCAAACTGATAAAGAAACTTCAATGCCAGCTCTCTTGAGAACCTTCGCTTCCCCATACCTGAATGCACCTATTTAAAAGAACTGATAATAACTAAAACCCATTGCACGTTCCTATTGGGCCCAGCGTCACACTGGCTAAATTTTCTTGTACAAATTAGCCATTTCAATGGCGGCAAGCGCCGTTTCCCAACCCTTGTTGCCGGATTTGGACCCCGCTCTTTCGATCGCCTGCTCCAGATTATCTGTCGTCAACACGCCAAACAAAACCGGAACAGAAGATTCCAACGCGATGCTTCCCACTCCTTTTGCGGCCTCGCCGGCAACATAACCAAAATGTGGCGTCGCCCCGCGGATAACGGCTCCCAAACAGAGAATCGCATCATATTTTTTCCCGGCGACCATTTTTTTTGCCGCCATGGGAATTTCAAAAGCGCCGGGTACTTTTACCACTTCGATATCTTTCTCTACCGCTCCATGCCGTAGCAGGCAATCAAGTGCGCCTTCGACCAGGCGGCCGGTGATAAATTCGTTAAACCGGCTGACCACGATGCCAATTTTTAATCCTTTGGCATTCAAGTCTCCTTCAATATGGCTAACCATTTTTCTCTCCACCTTGTTCAGGATATGTTCTTGAGCATATGCCCCATTTTCTGCCGTTTGGTCTCAAGGTACTTGATATTATCTTTTCTGGGCTTCACCTCAATGGGAACCCGCTCCACCACCTCCAACCCATAGCCTTCCAGCCCGACAATTTTGCGTGGGTTGTTGGTCATCAGGCGGATCTTCCCAAGGCCGAGTTTATGGAGAATCTGCGCACCGATTCCATACTCTCTAAGATCCGGCTTGAATCCAAGAGCTTCATTGGCCTGAACGGTATCCTGTCCCTGATCCTGCAAAGCATAGGCCTTCAGTTTATTGACGATCCCGATGCCGCGCCCCTCCTGGTACAAATACAACAAAACGCCAGCGCCCTCTTCACTGATCATCTGCATTGATTTTTTCAGTTGATCGCCGCAATCACAGCGGAACGACCCGAACACGTCTCCCGTCAGACACTGCGAATGAACGCGCACCAGCGTCGGCACATCGGGCTTGACCTCGCCTTTGACCAAAGCAATATGGATCTGGTCAATCAGAACGTTGCGGAAAGTCACCGCGTTGAAGTCGCCGAACTCCGTAGGAAGGATCGTCGAAACTACTTCTTCGACCAGGGTTTCCCGTTGCAGACGGTACTCCGCAAGGTCCTTGGTGGTGATCATCTTTAAATTGTATTTTTTGGCAAACAGGGTCAATGAAGGCACCCGGGCCATTTCGCCATCGTCATCCATGATTTCACAAATGACGCCGTAAGGCGATATCCCGGCAAGCCGGGAAATATCCACAGAGGCTTCCGTTTGCCCCATACGCACCAGAACGCCGCCATCTCTTGCCCGCAAAGGAAAAATATGCCCCGGTTTGACCAAATCCTTTTTTTGGGTTTTCGGATCGATGGCCACCAGAATAGTTTTCGCCCGGTCGGCGGCGGAGATTCCTGTCGTCACCCCGTCCCTGGCATCAATTGAAATGGTAAAAGGGGTTTCAAAAGCCGACTGGTTGTCTTCAACCATCATCGTCAACCCCAGTTCCCGGGTTCGCTCCTCGGTCAGGGCCAGGCAGATCAGCCCCCGGCCATATTTGGCCATAAAATTGATAGCCTCGGGAGTCACCTTTTCGGCGGCAATCATCAGATCGCCCTCGTTTTCCCTGTCCTCATCATCGACGATGATGATCATTTTGCCCTGTTTTACATCTTCCAGAGCTTCATCTATGGTGCTGAACGCATCGCTCATAACTTTCCCTTAATAAAAATCCCTTTGCCTGATGATAAAAACTCCTGTCATAAGCCCACCCTTCAGGCTAAATCAGGGACTCATCGACCTATTATTACAAATAATTCTCTTTAACCGATTTTATATTATCCAACATGAACCTTTGGGATAAAATCATGCACTCATAGAGCCATAATCACAAAAAACCCTTTTGCCGGAGCAGATCAAGGGAGACCTTTTGTTCCGTCGGGGACGATCCCAACAAAGTTTCACAGGCTTTAAAAACGTATTTACCAATCATATCACATTCAATATTCACCCGGTCCCCGATTTTGCGGGCGCTCAAATTCGTATGGGTATGCGTGAAGGGAATAATTGATACGGAGAACCGATTATCCATGCAGGAAAATACTGTGAGGCTGATTCCATCGATGGCAATAGACCCTTTTTCAATGATAAAAGGGGCGAGTTCTGGAGGATACTCGAACCGGAACAGGATTTCCCCACTTTTACTTTCTAACTCCACCACCGTAGCCACTTGGTCGACATGGCCTGAAACAAAGTGTCCGCTGATTTTTTGCGAGGGGGTGAGCGAACGCTCCAGGTTTACCTTAGTCCGCTCCTTGACCTCCTTAAAACCCGTACGGTTCAAAGTTTCGGTGCTTAAATCCGCAACGAAATAATGATCCCCTGATTCTCGGACCGTCAGGCAAACACCGTTGACAGCGATACTTTCTCCCAACTCGAAATCACTGAAACCCGATTCAGTACGAATCACCATCTCGGCTTTTTCATCCCCACGCGTTATTTTTTCCACCGTTCCCAGGCTCTGAATGATACCGCTGAACATTTTTTAATTTCCCTTTTTATCAATAAATTACTTGCGCCGCACTTATTAAAGATAGCCTTCCAGTAACCAATCGTTGCCAATGGAACTGACGGTCATGTTTTTTATTTTAAGAGCGTCCGCAAGACGCGATATTCCGTTTCCACCGACAGGCCCTGGAGCATCCCGCCCTCCAATTAATATTGGAGCCACAAAAACCATCACCTTGTCCACCAGCCCCGCTTCCAGAAAACTGGCATTCACCTCACCCCCACCCTCGATCAATACCGAGGTCAATTCTTTCTCACCCAACGTCTGCATCAAATGCTGCAAATCGACTTTGCCCTTTTTTTCTTTTAGGGAAAGAACTTCCACTCCTTTTTGAATCAGGGCCTTCTTCCGGGAAACAGAGATGTTTTTACCGGCAATATAAAAGACTCGCTGGGAATCTGTGTTTTTAAAAACGTTGGCATTCAAGGGGACAAGATTTTCATTGTCCAAAACAACCCGAACGGGATGCTTGACGTTGGACTTTTTTCCCAGCCGGGTAGTCAACAAGGGGTTGTCCGCAACTATAGTCCCGGCGCCGGCGACGATCGCATCGACTTCATTGCGGATTTGATGCACTCTCTGTCTGGCTTTAGCGCCGGTGATCCATTGGGATTGCCCCGAACTCGTGGCAATTTTCCCATCAAGGGAAACAGCGGTCTTTAATATAACAAAGGGTCGGTGGGTGCAAATATATTTTACGAAAACTTCATTCAATCGGGTGCATTCCTGGCCAAGCACCCCGGTTACCACCTCGATACCCTTTTGCCGCAATTTCCGGAACCCTTTTCCTCTGACCAGTTTGTTTGGGTCGCTCATTCCCACGATGACTTTACGAATGCCTGCGGCAATAATCGCATCCGTGCATGGCGGGGTTTTCCCAAAGTGACAGCAAGGCTCGAGGTTGACATAAAGATCCGCCCCGTTGGCTTGAGAACCCGCTTTTTTCAGAGCTTCGATTTCTCCATGCGGAAAACCGGCTTTTTTATGATACCCCTCCCCCACCACGCGGCCATTTTTGATGATCACAGCGCCTACCATCGGGTTGGGAGATGTCCTCCCTGCACCTTTTCGGGCCAGTTCCAGAGCACGGGCCATATAGTAGTCTGGGGATTTCTCAGTCAAGTCAGTCGCGGGAAAAACCTTTTCAAGTTTTCAAACGCCCTCGGGTTGTCATGGAAAAGGAAATATTGTGGAGAGTATTATAGCAGGAGGACAGGAGTGCATGGAAGATGGAACCTGTAAAGTAAATTGCACCGATTACCCGCCTCTCCGTAAAACATCCACCATTTGTTTGCGGATACTTCCGCGCTGGTAAACAATCTCAATCCTGCGGTTGGCGGCGCGATTAATCGCGTTGTTATTTGGCAGTTTAGGACGAAACTGAGCCAACCCCTCTATGGAAAGATTTTCAGGCGAAAAACCCGCTTCGACGAACATGCGTGCCACATCAGCGGCTCGGGAAGCGGACAGCTCCCAATTGGAAGGAAACCTTTCCGTATGGATGGGGGAGTCGTCCGTGTGCCCTTCAATCTTCACATCGTAATGAAATTGTTTGAGTAGATCAAAGACCTGGTTGATGACTTTGGCGCCTTCACGACTCATTCGAGCCTGGCCAGATGGAAATAGTACCGTATCGGAAATGGTGATGATCGCTCCTCTTTCATCAGAAGAAACCTCGACCTGTCCCGCCAGCTTGTTCTTATATACGAACTCTTCTACTTCGGAGGCAATTTCCTCAATTTCCTTAGACACCATCGCCCCAACTTCATCAATGGCGTTGACACTCTCTTCATTCACCTTCATCGTCATGACATCGAGTCCCTGACGGGTTCCGGCTTCAGGAAGATCATCCGTACCCAAAGCGCTCTTGAGGGATTCCTTGATCAACCGCCATTTCTCGTCCTCAATAGACCCCATGGCGAATAAAAGAATGAAGAATACCATCAACAGGGTGACCAGATCGGCAAAGGTCATGACCCATGCCGGGATCCCTTCCGCCCCGTCCTCCTCCTCTTCGTCTTCTTCTTCAGCCGGATCCGGCTCTTTTTTCTTTTCTTCTTCAGCCATAATCAGTTATTTCTTGGCGGGGGTTTTACCGCCCTTGTCGTCTTCCTTGTTGGACTTTTTCCCGTGGTACGAATCAAGATAGTTTTCCAGAACATCCTGCATAAATCGCGGGTTCACACCTTTGCGAATGTAGGAAATGCCTTCCAGGACAAGATTCATTTCCAGGGTTTCCGTGGCACTGCGACGCTTCAACTTGACGGTCATGGGAATGAAGAACAGGTTCGCCAAAACCGCACCGTAAAAAGTGGTGATCAAGGCAATGGCCATTTTTGGTCCAACGGAATTCACGTCGGACAAATCGGCAAGCATCTGGATCAAACCGATCAAAGTTCCCACCATGCCAAAAGCCGGGGCAAAAGCACCCATTTGATTGAAAATTTCCCAACCATCCTTATGAGATTTCAGGATCTGTTTGATTTCCCTTTTCAGCAAGGCATTTACCGTGGCTTCATCTTTTCCATCCACGGTCATCTCCAACCCTTTTTTCAGAAACTCGTTATCGATATCCTTGAGCTTCAACTCAATGGCCAGAACGCCGCCTTTACGGGCAACATTACAAACGTCCACCATGGATTGAATGAGTACATAGTGATCGGATTTTCTGACCAGAAATACCCGAACAAACAGTCCCATCACCTTGAAAACTTCATTCATCGGGAAAGCAATAAATATGGCCGCCAGCGTCCCGCCCATTACGATCATGGCTGAAGGAGCACTCCAAAACAAGTCCAGGCCACTGTTCATTAGAATAGACCACAGAACCAGGCCTATTCCCGCTACAATTCCTGCTAAAGTTGCTATATCCATAGTTTAAGTCGGTTGTTTAATTTTTATGGTGCCGGCAATGGGATCGACGGCGTGAAAATTTAAAATTTTACTGAGAATATCTGCATTCAGAACCGTCCCCTTTATCAGGATATTGATTCCCGACTCTGAATAAATATTGGAAGCCAACTCCATCCCTTCCACCAGTGCAAATACAGTGCAATCCAGAGTTTTTTCGTCACCGGACTGCATTTGGGTTTGCACATACTCACCCAGGAAATTCAAAACATCTTCATCGAAAAATTTCCCGCGTTGTTGTTCGGTAACCGCGAAGGTTTCTGATGGGCTGGAATCCGGGTTTAAAATTCTGCAATGGTCAAAATAACTGGCGGCAGACACGATTCTGGAGCCAATAGGAATCCGGTCTCCATAGAGGTTGTCGGGAAACCCGGACCCATCGACATTTTCATGCAGATGCCGAATAATGTTGGCAGTCAGCTCGAATCCCGGAAAACTTTTGAGAAGCATCTCCCCCACAAGGGAATGGTTGGTTCGTGATCGACTTTTCCCCTCGTTCATCGCTTCCAACCTTTTTTCCTTCGAAGGCAGGGCCACAATTCCCAACTCGTGCAAACGCGCCGCGGATTTGATATTGCGAGTTTGATAATCGGTGAGCTGCATTTTTTCGGCTATAAACGTGGAAATTTTCGCAACCCGCTCCGAATGTCCGCGGTGGTCGGCCTGGTGCATCTCTATGATGCTGGCGATCAGGGACTCTGTGGATTCAAACCGGTGGCCCAATTCTTCGATCATAGAGGAAATCTGTAAATTCTTTTCTTCCAATTGGTAGTTCAGTTCCGTCACTTCCTGGAGATTGACCCCGAGCCGTCTCTTGTCCACCTGAAGCTCAACATTCAAGTCGGCCACTTTTTTATGAAACGCCTTCAATTGCTCCAGAGATTCTTCCAATTGCTGGTTTTTTTCGTAAATGGCATTTTCCTGCCGGGCGGCCCGTAAAATAGAATTCACCGCAAATAGAAATTCGCCTTTCTTAACGGGTTTTGAAAAATAAGAATCCGCCCCGGCTTCTCTGGCCTTGATGGCGACATCAGTTTCCGGTTCATAGGGCGACATCAAAATGATGGCACATTGCGGGTGATTCTTGCGGATTTGCCGGCATATATCGAACCCGTCTTTTCCGGACAATTGAATATCGCAAAGAACAATATCGGCTGGCATCTTGAGCATCTGATCGAGCCCTTGTTCACCCGTCAGCGAATGAAATATTTGCACCTCACTGGAATCAAAAGCGTGATTGATAATTTCCCTCACCTTTCCGGACAGTGCGGGGTCTTCATCAATACAAAGGATTTTTTTTGCGAGTCCCTTGATATTCAAATACCTGATCTCCAAATGAGTTCTGATTGAAAATTCAAAAAATTATGCATACCTAACAGTCATCCAAGGTAAATCTATTTGGAAAATAGGAAGTTTGAACACATCACTCCCTGAAATTTCCCCAAAAATGGAAACTTACCTGAGCACCACAATTCTGTTAACTTATTGAAATTAGGATAAATACAACCATTTAGAGAGTCAAGAAAAACTTTACCCTGTTCAGGGTAGGGGAAAAAAGGGGACGGTTTTTCAATGGTTCTTCAGGGGGAATAATTTATTGGTCTGCGGATTTTTTTTGCGGCTAAGTAGGGGAAAACTAAAATTTTTCGCCAGTTTCAGTCGTCTTCGTCATCCTCTTCCTCAATTTCAGTGAACTGGGGGCCTGAAACACAACGAAATCCCACCGCAAGATGCCGCTCGGAAGGATCAAAAGAGTTACGGAACTTGCATTTGGAGTGGACCAGGTAGTTGAGCCAGGACCCTCCGCGAACGATCCTTTGGGTCGAGTGTTTGGATGCATGATGTTGAACGCACCATTCCCAAACATTACCGGCCATATCAAAACACCCGTAGGGAGAAATCCCTTGCTCAAACTCATCCACAACATTGGTTCGTCCCATCACATAATCGCAGGTATTGTTGTAGCCGTTTTGATAACCAAACGCCTCTCCCCAGGGATAATCCCGTCCATCGGTTCCGCGTGCGGCTTTTTCCCATTCCTTCTCAATGGGCAGACGTTTCCCCAGCCAGATGCAGAACACCAGGGCTTCAAAATAATTGATGCCGATGACTGGCTGATCCTCCTCATTGGAATACTTGGAAAAACGGTGTCGATGGTTGGGATCAAACGCCCGGTACAGGATGTTGGTCACCGGAAACTTCATAATGGAATATTCCTTAAGATTGATCTGGTCCTCTTCATCCTTTTCATCCTGATAAATGAACTTCCCGGCGGGAACGGTCACCATTTCGCTCCATCTCTTTATCAGAGAGGGTTTCACCTGTTCCGGGTCTCTGGATTCAGCCAGGAAGTCCGTCAGCTCCTTTATATTCTGGAGCGGTTCAAAATCCTGAGTATCCACCAGGGCATGAAGATCCATATCGTATAAGGACACCAGCAATTCCAGGGTCGCGAACAATATCCGGCTGTCCCTTTTATGGCGTTTGAGAATATCGGCAATACGCTGTAAAAGGACTTCCCGGTCCACCGCTTCAATCACATCACGCGTTTGCACCAGGCGACACTTGGAAAATTGCGGCAGGGATTCCTTGCACTGGTACTTCAGCAGATGATTGACCAGTAGCGATTTTTCCTTGGAGAGGTCTCTCGTCTCCCACAAACAATTGCCCGCCAAAAATACCGCGCCTTCTTCGAGAAGAATCTCGAACAGCTCATCACCGGGAACCATTCCCGCCAAAAACCGGATGACCTCTTCCCAGGGTTCCTGACGGCAGTGTTCGTGCACAAGCTCCTGCCAATTCGGGTGGGCGGCCAGATATCGGGCGGCAAAGAATTCCTGAAAGGAAGGATGCCGGTATTCAAAGCGCATGGCGGTCTGCTGAAAAACACAATCCAGCCCGTCAGCAAAACTCACTTCTTCCCCTTTTTCATTCAGAATTATCAGAGCTTCCTTAGAATCTCTCAGGATTTCCTTGGAAAACCCCAGTTCGACATCCTGGAACCGTTGCGCCTGTTCCTTTTGAAACAAGTCGAATGAAACTTTCATCAACCATTGAACGGGGTTCTCGGGGTTGTTCTCCTGATCGGCTTCCTGAAATTGCGCCAGCATATGATCGAAATAGGCCGCATATATATCCCCGCGTTTTTCCACTCCCTCCAAAAGCTCGTTCGCTTCAAGCGTATGGATCATCTTCAATAACAGAGGCGTATTTCCCAGCTCAGGGAAATTAGCGAAAATTGTTTTCAACACATTGTTTTTATTGGCATCGCCGAGAAAAAAGTTTCGATCTTTCTCATCGACTTCCTGAACCTCCATCTGAAACGCAGAGTCCTGCCCTTTTTTAACCACCGTATCCGCCGCCAGGGATCCCAGATGGAACTTGCGCGTCGCCAGCACCACAAAACTACTGTTGAACGCATTGTCATCCACAAAGGTTTCGAAATAGACGTGGAACCGATCCTCAGGGTCCAGCTCATCCAAGCCATCAAGAAGAAACTGGATTTTCCCGGTTCTGAAGATCATTTCTATCGTTCCGAGAAGAAGGTCCTCATCCAGTTCCAGTCCGTCAACTTCTTCCTGTTCCAATAAAACAACTTGCAGGATTTCTTGATATATGGTTTCGTAAAATTTGGCGAATCCCGTCCGGGCTGGCAGGTCGCCCAAATGAAAATACAATGGCAGGGGATAAACAGGATGCGCGACTCCCTTCAGCCGTTGCTCCTGATACCCTTTAAGATAAGTGGTTTTGCCCATACCCAGCCCAGCCTGGAGCAAGAACTTGAGACTGTTGATCTCTAAAAGATCCTCATGGATGGCTCTGGGCGAAGGAAACACCTGCTCTTGCAGACTTTGGCGGTGATCAATGGGGTTGGTATCCAGCAAAACCTGGGGGATCACGTTTTTCCGTCCCCTCCCCTCGCCTACTGTTGCATCCATCCAGGCGGACACCGCTTTGAGCTGGTGTTTCCGAAAGGTTTCTATCACCCAACCCTGAGATTCCTCGAGCTTCGATTGAACGACGGGCAATTCATCACCAACATGGATCGGGACGGGCAAATCATTTGTTTCACTCATAAGACAGGTTCTTTATAATCAATGGGTATCCAGAGCATCCAAAAATTGATATTTTTCGGATTAGACTCAAAGTTTAAATTGAATTTTAGAGGCAACATTAAAATTTTATCACAAGGCATCCCCTTGCAGAACATCAATAAACAGAAATAACTCATGATCCCTCTGGGCGACGACATTCCCACGCGCAACTTCCCGATAATCACCCTACTGGCCATCGGAGCCAATGTTTTTATATATTTCCAGACATTTTTCAACGCTTCCGTTCCACCGGACATGATATTTAACGAATATGGCCTGGTTCCCTACGCACTGGTCCGCGCCCCCGTCACGTTTTATCCAAATATCTATTCCTCGATGTTTCTGCACGCTGGATTTTTGCACTTAGCCGGAAACATGCTTTATCTCTGGATCTTCGGGAATAATATTGAAGACATCCTGGGGAAATTCCGCTTTATCTTGTTCTACCTGGTTTGCGGGACCATTGCAGCCCTCGGGCATGTCGCCACCGATTTCAATTCAGTGATTCCCATGGTCGGCGCCAGCGGTGCGGTATCGGGAATCCTGGGCGCCTATCTGGTGCTGTTCCCCTTTGCGAGAATCAAAACACTGGTGTTTTTATTCATTTTTGTCACCATCATCCGCGTTCCCGCTTTGTTTCTTCTCGGTTTGTGGGTCTTGATTCAGGTGGGAAACGCCATGGCCCAATCGGGAGGCGCAGGGGTCGCGTGGTTCGCTCATATCGGAGGGTTTTTAGCGGGCATGCTTCTGATTCTGCCGTTCCGCCGAATGCGTGCTTGAAAACCCAGAATCCCCTGAATCGCGTTGTTGAAACTGAATAGGGAAGATCGGAGAATTGTCGGCAAGGACATTCAAAAGGTTGAATTTGGCTGGCCGATTGGTATGCCTTACAGCAAACCTCTGGGACATGGGCTTTATGAAGTCCGTAGCGACATTTCAGATAAACGCATAGCGCGAGTCATTTTCCTGATAACCAATAATAAAATGGTGCTCCTGCATGGCTTTGTGAAAAAGTCCCAGAAGACACCGCAAGCAGATTTAGACCTCGCGAAGAAGAGGAAAAAGGAGGTAGAGCAATGAGCAAGAAAACCAAAAACCCTCACGTTGGATCATCTTTTGATGATTTTCTCGATGAACAGGGAATGCTTGAGGAATGCGAACATCTGACCCTTAAAGAAATTCTGGCGGATCAGATTCGCAAGGCTATGTCCGACAACCAAATTTCTAAAACAGAGATGGCGAAGAAAATGGCAACCAGCAGAAGGCAACTGGATCGATTTCTCGACCCTGCCGTTTCAAATGTAACACTCGCTACCATGTCAAAAGCCGCCCGCGCCGTGGGCCGTGAGCTTCATATAACGTTGGTTTGAAAATGAAAACTCAAATTCTGTGAAATAACAGTTATAACGGAAAAACGGACCTTCGATTGCGTTGACCGGTTGAAGTCACAACCCAAAGCGGACATTGCAGATCAGCCAATTTGCAGTGGAAACTGCGCGAAGCGGTGCGGAACGTCAATCAAACGTTGGCGGAACTCAATCTGGAAAAGCACCCCGATAAAACCTACATCGGGAAAATAGAAAAAGGATTTGATTTTCTGGGGTACCGCTTTGAGCCCCGAGGACTTGGGTTAGCCCTCGGGACAGTGGTAGCACAGGCTTTCCAGCCTGTGGCCAATAAAGTTAAAAGGAGGACTTACACGATGGCAAAATTTTCAATCACCATGCCCGATGAGATGGGCAACTACATCCAGTCCGCAATGAAAACCCGGCAGTTTGAAAACACCAGCGAATATTTCCGCCACCTGGTGCGCCAGGATCAGGAACGGGAAAGCAAGATCGTCGAATTACGCAATATGCTGGATAAGGCCGAAGCCAGCGGAATCAGCGAGCACACAGCGGAGGATATCTGGAAGGAGGCGGAACAGAGACATCTGAAACGCAGTGGCTAAATATATCCTCACCAAGGATGCTAAAAACGATCTTGCCGCCATCGCGGATTACACCATTGAAACCTTCGACATCGAACAAGCAGGGCATTACCGAGACGGTTTATTTCAAGCCTTTAAAACACTCAAATGAGCCTGCTTGAGGACTGGAGTAATCATTGCCGTTCGTACGGCGCCTGAAAAACAATCACTCACTTTTCTTCGATATTGTTGCCAATATACGAATAAATGCATCAACAGATTCACGTGATGCGGATTCGTCCATGGTGTGATATCCGGTTGTGGGTATCTGTATTGTGGTGCCGTCAACCAGTCCATTTGAACCCATAATTATTCTACCCATTTCCGTGCTACCGACGGACCGGGGTTTTTCACCCAGACTCAACAGTCGTGCGTTATCTTCTTCAACGTACCTGTCTTTGTACAAAAAGCTGATATTATTTGTTCGGCATAAATCTTCAATCAGACTCGTGGCCTCCCTGTTAAAGCTGGCATTGGCATCTTTTTCTCTGAGAACCAGCATCTGGTTATTCGCTGTCTCAATACTGGGAAAAGGACTGGTATCCACTACGAAAAGTCGATTGGTCGATCCACCAAATCGACGAAACCATTCCAGCAAATAACGCCAGCTTTTGCCAGACTCTTCCTGTGCGGTAAAAAATGCGGTGCCCTGAAAACCGAGACTGAATAAATGCACAAGCACTGCGGCAGTCAATACATTATCTAATTGTCCTTGCAGTCGGCCGTTATTGACTTTAAGTTTATCCTTAAACGCGATAGGCGTTCCGGCAACAACATCACCAAGCCCTTCTATTTCGAAAATCAGGTTGTTTCTATACTCGCAGACATAGGAACGTTTAATAATGCCATTTCCCCGGTAGACACCAGACCACGGCTCGTAGGCATATACTGGGTCGGACTGAAATCGCCCGGTCACCTTTGTCATCAATTCTTCAGAAACAGAATTATTTAAAAGGTCCGTCCTGTTGGCAGAAAGGAATGCAGCGTACTGAAATTCTTTTGGGCCTGTGCAAATCAAGCCATGCCGATCGATATGCGCAGAAAACATGATGCTAAGGGGTTTGTTGCCCTGAGCGACCAGTAACCCTTCGTACCAGGTGACATTCGCACCCCTTTCTTCAAGTTCACGTTGCAACACTCTAAAGAATGAGTGCTCCGCACCCACGACACTGGGATGCCTTATAATAGATTTTAGTAGGTCAATAAATTCGTTACTTAGCACTGGAGTCGCGTGAGTTATATAAAGTTGGCCTGTCTCCGCAAAAAACCGGATATGCGGGAAATTGGCTTAAAAGAATTGTAATACTCGGGAATTATCTTCATGTAACGTACTTTGGTACGGGAAGAGAACCGTTTAAACATATTGCTCCTCAGCCTGACTTTTTCTATCCAGGCTGCGTTATGAAATGTCCGCTCTGGGAAATTTCAATCTTGAAACGTAAACATTAAAACAAGCAGCCCCACGATCAACGTGATGAACAGAATTCCGATCACGCTCATGACCCAGCCACTGCCGCCAAAGGTGGGATAATTGGGAATATTCGGGTTTACCGGGGTGTCGCAATGAGGGCAATTCCGCAAATCTTCGGAAACTTCTTTTCCGCATTCACGGCACGGGGTCATAGTTACGTTCCTCTCCCAATTCCTTCAGGGTTCATTATTGAACCATGCAGAAATTAAAAATCTGTTTTTTTATGCAAGTGCAGATAATATTTTTCCAAATCCTTGACGGAAAACATCCCCACAATTTTATTATCCTTGGTCACTGGAAGATGGCGAATACGATTTTCTTCTATAATGGCGCAGGCTGAAGCAATGGTTTGATCCCGATCGATCGTATACTTAAGTTTTGTCATCAACGCGGAAACCTGCAAAGTCTTGGGGTCGCTTTCTCCCCTTAAAACCAGCAACATCCAATCCGTTTTGGTAAAGACCCCAACATACTCTTCACCATCCTTGACTAAAAGCGCGCCAATATTGTTTTTATTCATTTTTTCGAAGGCATCATAGGCAAGCTCATCCGGGCTTACAGAATAAATCGTGGTACTCATGTATTCACCGACTTTACTCATTTGAAAACTCCTTTTTCATTGATCCACTTCCTCTTATCAATAGAATAAACCTATTTAAACCCGTCAAGACCTTTTTGCTTCATGAGATGACAACGCAGAAGATCGAGAGCGGCCTGGGCGGCCCTCTCCTTGTTGCGGCCACGGTCCTGATGAAAAAGGTATTTCCGGCATTCGGTATGGCCCGCATCGCTCATGGCAATATATGTCAGCCCCACCGGTTTTTGCTCGGTCCCGCCTGTGGGTCCGGCGATCCCGGTGACGGCCACACCAAAATCGGTTCCGGCGCTTTTGCGAATCCCCTCGGCCATGGCTAACGCAACTTCCTCACTCACCGCGCCATATTCTACTATAAGTTCTTCCGCCACGCCCAGTCGCTTATGCTTGGCCTCGTTACTATAGGTGACCGCCCCCTCCAGAAAATACTCGGAACTTCCGGAAATTTGCGTCAGGCGATGGCCGATCAACCCACCGGTGCACGATTCGGCCACGGCGACCGTCTGTTTTTTTTGCAGGAGAAGCTCGCCCACTATCCCTTCGAGGGTTTCATCATCTCTGCCGAATAGATGGGTTGCAATTTTTGTGTTTATCAGGTTATCCGCTTCATCCAACCGGGCCTTCGCCTCAACTTCCTCTTTTGCCAGGGCGGACAATCGAATGCGGACCCCAAGGTGAGACGGCAACGATGCCACCGTCACCAGCTTTTCCAAGGGCGCAACCGAACCAATCAGGGACCAGAGATCAGCTTCGGAAAGTCCCGTGGTGAGCAGCACCCGATGCCATATTTTAAACCCATCCGGGGACGACAGCTTAGGTTCGATATATTTTTCGAACAAATATTCCATCTCCAGCGGAACGCCGGGCAGGGCATAAAGCATTTTGCCTTCTTTTTCAAACAGCAATCCGGGGGCCGTGCCTTTCTCGTTTAACAGAACCGTCGCGGCCTCGGGCACGTTCCACTGGCTTTGGACCCCTTCAGGCACTTCCCTGCCCCTGGTTTTAAAGAACCCCGTAAGCATTTTAGCGACTTGCTCGTCCTTTTTGAACCCTGACTTATACAAGTCGGCAAGAACGGCCTTGGTGATATCGTCATGGGTCGAACCCAACCCGCCGGTGACGATGACAATGCCCACTCTTTCCTGGGCTTCCTGAACCACGGTCTGAATCGTCGTTTTATCATCTCCGACAGCTGTGAATCGGGACACATTGACTCCTATGGACTGCAAGCGGGCACTCAGAAACCGTGAGTTGCTGTCCTGAATCAAGCCACTAACGACTTCATTGCCGATGGCAATAATTTCCGCCTGCCGAACTCCCGATTCGTTAGAAAACAAGTGCGCTCCTTCACCCTTTCCAGGTCACTCAAAAATAATATTTTAGAACGGAGTTTGCTAACCTTGCGTCATTTGAATTAATATAAACTTTAACTGTTTGAAACCCAAATCTATTCACTGTTTGATGCCTGCCCCATCAGGAAAACCTAAATCAATGGTTTATATTTAATATGAATGAACTGCAACAGTTATTGAACGATCTCAAAAACCCTAGTCCTGCCACACGCAACCATGCCACCCAGGAACTCTGGTCGCTATGGTACCAGGAAGCCGGAAGCCAAGCCGAAGAGCAGCTCAACCAGGGAACGAGGCTGATGGGCGAAAACCAAATGGAAGACGCCAGGCAGGTCTTTGAAGATCTTTTAGAAAGTTATCCTGATTTTGCCGAAGCCCATAACAAACTCGCCACGCTTTTATTTCTACAGGACGAGCTTGAAGAATCGGTTGTCGAATGCGAACGCACGATTCAAATCAACCCGCACCATTTTGGCGCCTTGCACGGTATGGGAATGTGCCTATACAAACTCGCCCGTTACGATGAAGCCCTGAAATGTTTTAAACGCGCCATCGAAATCCAGCCTTACGCCGACGCCAACCGGGAGTTCATCGCCCAGTGCCTCGGAAAATTAAATTGAACACCTATTCAACCCTCTCCAAAGAAGAAATCGCAAAGAAGACCTTCCGGTGCGACCTGGCGCGCGGCGGGTTCGAAGGCATGCTGGCGACGGGATCGCAAACCTTTTGCCTTTTCATCGCCATCCGTTACTTTCAAGCGGACGAAAACTTGAAATCCCTGATCGCTGCGGCTCCCTTCATGGGAATGTTTCTTTCTCTCATCTTCGTGCATTACGCCGAAGGAACCCGCTGGCGGAAATCAATATTGGGAGCCCTGCCTTCCGTCATGACCGGAGTGTGCCTGCTCATTGCCGCCTGGTCCAAAACGGTGGAAATATTCTCCCTGTTTATTGTCATCGGATACATCGGACGAAGCGCATTACTGCCACTTTTAACGGATATTTACGGCGACAATTATCCTGCCGATAAACGCGGCAACTATTTCTCCATTCCCCTCATCCTGACGGTCGGGGTATCGGCGGCGTTTGGTTATCTTGGCTCATCCTTATTGGAAGTCGATATAGAATACTTTACCTGGCTATTCACCTTGATGGGTTTTTGCGCTTTGGCCAAAGCGGGGGCAATCTATTGCATGCCATCAAAAAATATTGAAGCTAATGCGCACTGGCATCCTCTCGCCAACTTCAAATATGTGGTGCAGGATCGTGCCTTTGGATATGTGTTGTTCACCTGGTTCATCATGGGGTTCGCCAACCTGTGGACGATTCCCTTGCGGGTAGATTACGTCACCTCTGCCGAATTCGGCATAGAAGGTTCCGCAATTTTTGTGGCCATGATCATCACCGTCATTCCCGATACCATCCGCATGCTTTTCATCCCCTTCTGGGCCAGAATGTTTGACCGCATGAACTTTGTGACCCTTAGAATAATTCTCAACTTGTTATTCGCCGTGGGCGTTGGGGCGTTTTTCATATCGAAAAATCCGTGGGTCATCGGCATCAGTTCAGGATTGATCGGATTGGCATTTGCAGGGGGAAGCATCGCCTGGAGTTTATGGGTGACAAAATACGCGCCACCGGGGAAAACGGCGGCTTATATGTCCGTTCATGTGTCTCTGACAGGGATACGGGGAACTATCGGCCCCATGATCGGCTATTGGGCTTATGAAAAAATTGGCGTGGTCAATGTAGGTCTGCTTTCAGCGGCCATGATGGTTGTGGCCAGCTTGATGCTCATTCCTGAAATCAAGCACGGAAGAAGAAAATAGAGGAGGGTCTAGCAGGTTGCTGAAAAACTATTTTTGGGACCTTAAAATGTTAATTTCAAGTTTACTGTTAATTTAA
>JAQCGX010000017.1 GCA_027619975.1 Nitrospinota bacterium | reverse complement strand
TCCTGCTGGTAAATATAAGGTAACTGCGTGGCATCCTTACGCTGGTGAGTCCTCTCAGGAAATCACGGTGACCGATGGGGATACCAAGGCCGATTTCGAGTTGGCTTCTAAATAGATTTTGAAAATGAAGACAGATTTAACTAAACGATTAAAAGGAGAAAGAAAAATGAAAAAAACAATGATCGTGATGACACTGGCATTATTCACTCTGTTTGTGGTGGGAACGGCTTATGCGGGCGGCAATTGCCCGCAGCCGAGGAAAACCAAAGCGGCTCCCTCTAATGTTGCCAGCATGGATAAAACCGCTTCTGCCGACGCGGCAAATGGGGAATTAATCTACACCAAAAATGCAAAGCCGATGGCTTGCAAAATGTGTCACGGCGATAAGGGCGATGGCGCTGGAAAACTTGGCGCGGCTTTGAAACCGTCTCCAAGAAACTTCGCATGTAGCGACACGATGAAAGATGTATCTGCCGGTCAGATGTTCTATGTCATCAAAAACGGTTCGGCGGGAACAGGCATGGTCGCACACGGCAAGACCTTGAAGGACAAGGAAATTTGGGATGTCGTCAAGTACATCCGCACCACCTGGGTCAAGTAGGCTGTTATACCTCCCCAGCCTACGGGCAGATCGCCAGTCTCCGGCGGTCTGCCCATTTTTTTGCGCGAGTATATCCACTATAAAAAATATCCACACTCAATTTTCCATGGGGATTTCAAAGCTGAAAGTGGATCCTGATTCGGAATGGCTGTCTACCGTTATTTGACCCTTATGGGCTTCTACCATTCTTTTGGCGATGGCCAGCCCCAAGCCATGGCTGGTTTCATTTCCCGTTGGTTTGGCTTTCAATTTTTGAAAATGTTTGAACAGTTTGTCCTGATCTTCCGCCGTTATGCCGGGCCCTTGATCGCGGACACTGAACTTTGCCCGGTTATCTTTTGCTTCCAGCGAGATATAAATGTTTTTTCCAGAGGGGGAGAATTTAATGGCGTTGGTCAACAGATTATCGATGACCTGGCTGATCCGATTGGGATCGAAATCAAATTCCGCCACCGCTCCTATATCCAGATGAAAGGTTATGTTTTTGCGATCGGCCACCACCTGATACATGCGAACCCGTTCTTCGACCAGTTGCTTCAGGGAACTCCGTTGGAAATGAAGATTGAGCTTGCCGCTTTCAATGATGGAAATGTTTAAAAGATCTTCCAACAGAGTCAGCATGTCTTGGCTCACCTTATGGATCGATTGCAGGAATTCTTTCTTAGTTTCTTCCGGCAGGATTTTGCCGTGATCGAGCAGGAGATTTGAAAACCCCTGGATGGCGGCGATCGGGTTTCTGAGGTCGTGCGACGCCATACCGAGAAATGTGTTTTTCAGATCGTTCAGTTCGGCAAGTTTTGCATTTTTGGCCTCAAGAGCTTGCATCAACCGTTGCATTTTGAGATGCAAATGGATGCGGGCGCAAACTTCTTCCCGCCTAAAGGGCTTGGTGATGTAGTCCACGCCGCCCAATGAAAATCCTTTGACGATGTCTTCCGTCTCATTTTTCGCGGTGATGAAAATGATGGGGATTTCACGCGTCTTTATATTCGCTTGCAAGCGCCGGCAGGTTTCAAATCCATCGATGCCCGGCATCATCACATCCAGCAAAATCAAATCGGGGGCGATGCGGGCGGCCAGGTCGAGAGCGGATTCCCCGCTGGGCGCCACGGAAATTTTGTACCCCTCCTTTTCCAGAAACTGATCGAGGACGTCGATATTGGCAGGGGTGTCGTCTACGATCAAAATTTGTTGTTCCTGCGATTCCTCAGGTTTCAGGTCCATTCGTTACCTTTTCTAAAAGGGCAAGGATTCCCTGCATGTCATACTTCCCGACCAGAGGTTGCAAATGAGAGAGGCAACTTTTCCCATCTTCTCCCAAGGATTCCAATTCCTGCATGCAGACTTTCAGGTCGGTGAGGCTGGACAAACCAGCGGCCTGTTTCAATCGATTGAGAATGGATTCCGGTAATTGAATTTTTGTAATAGCTAAAGTGTTTTCTGAATTGAAAACTGATTGCTTCTCTTCACTGATAAAACGTACTTCCAGCAGTTTTACAAGGCAGTTAAAAATATCTTCAATATGAAAAGGCTTGGGAATGAAATCGTCAAAACCTTTCGATAAGGTGGATTTCCTTTGGTGTTCGAAGGCCGAGGCGGAAATAGCAACGGTTTTGATATTTTGCGAACCAAAATCTTTTTTAATGATTTCCAGCGCCTGAAAGCCGTTCATCACCGGCATGCGCAGATCCATGAAAATAATATCCGGAGATTGGAGCCGAACCCGCTCCAGTGCTTGCTCGCCATTCACAGCAGTTAGAACTTCAATGCCGGCAGATGTCAGAATTTTGGACAGGACTTCCCGGTTTTGCTCATTGTCATCGACAACCAATGCTTTTACATGGCACCCTTCCGCCAGATGAAAATATTTAATGTTTTTTTGTTGGGCTGCACCCAGCGGGTTTTTGGCTGGAGGCAGGCACAAAGTAAATGCGAAACGAGAACCTTTCCCTGGCGCGGAATCCAGAGTCAGTATTCCATCCATCAGCTCAACATGTTTTTTCACGATGGCCAGCCCCAGACCGGTGCCACCTTTTTTCGCTCCTTCTTCTTCTTGATGAAAGGGTTCAAAGATGTTTTTTTGGTGTTCCCTGGGAATTCCTTTTCCTGTGTCGATAACCTCAAATAGAAAATGATTTGTCGTTTTAGGAACCACCCTGAAGGTGATTTCCCCTGCATCTACAAATTTCACGGCGTTGCCCAACAGATTGATCAGGACTTGTTTCAACTTGATTTCATCGCCGTGAACTACAATAGAATCTTCTTCAGGGAAATCGAGAATCCAGCGGATTTGTTTTTCCTGACAACGGGGCTGGAACATCGTGGAAATTCCATGTGCTAGTTCGATGAGGTCGAAGTCGGTGCGGTGCAGCTCCATTTTCCCCGCTTCGATCTTGGAGATATTTAAAATGTCGTTGATGAGTTGCAGGAGGTGATCGCCACTGCGTAAAATATTTTCGATGGTTTTATTCTGGGTCGAGTCCAGATGCTCGTTGCTCTTTAAGATCTGAGAGTAACCCAGTATGGCGTTCATGGGTGTGCGTATTTCATGGCTCATATTAGCCAGGAAGATACTTTTTGCTTTATTGGCCAATTCGGCATCCTCTTTGGCGGCGTGTAATTCTTTTTCGGCTTTTCTTCGAGCCGCATTTTCCAGTTTCAAATTGTCATTGGCCTGGGTCAGCTCCCCGGTGCGCGTGCGGACCTCGTTTTCCACCTGGCGGGTGCGGGAAGCCATCATCTCAAAAATAATGGCGAGAAAAATAGCGAACACCTGAACTCCGCCCGCTATCCACCATGCCGATTTTTTTTTAGGGCCGCCCATGAATTCATCCGTACCTTGCCAGAGCAAAAACCAGTTGCGATCGGAGAAGTTGATTAAGTTTTTGAATTCGCGGCGTGGATTTGGGAGAGGCTCTCCGTACAGTTTGTCGTTGCCGGAAGCTGCGTCCGCATCGTAAACGACCAGGTTGATGCCTTTCGCCTGGTAGGGTTGAACCATCTGGTTCATCATTTCGCCCACGCGGTAAAAACCGACCAGAAATCCATTTAAATTTTGTCTGCGATTCTCCAGGGTTACAGGAATTGTCTTGGTCTCGTAATAGGGGGCAAACACAAAAATCCCGGCATTGTTCTGGTTATCCTGCAGGTATTTGAATTTTTCCGAGGCCATGATTCTTTCGCTATCCCGCGACTCCCGGATCACCTTTTTAATAGAGGGGATACTGCTCAGGTCAAACCCGAACAAGGCGTCATTTCTTTTCAAGGGTTCCACGTAATGCACCGGATAGTATTCTTCCCTCTGAATGGCTTCAATCACAGTTCCCTCATCGGACTGTTCGGTGATGTGAAAATCGGGATAACCCTCAGTGGCCATTTTCCCTTCATAATATTCCCGCTGTGAATGGGATACTCTGGGCAACCAGATCAGGCTTTGAATGTAGGTGTTGTTTTTTAAAATGGGGATGACATAGGTTTCGAATTCTTCATCGGTGACAAATGAGGACGCGTTGAACAGCGACAAAACTCCCTGCAGTTCCCTTTCGATGACTTCCAGCTTTCCGCCCAGAATCAGGGTATTTTCCAATACGTCCTGTTTCAGTTGCTCAAACCACAATTCCTCCTGGCGGTCCCAAACCTCGAACAGAATGATGATCGCCAGCACAAACCCGCCGATCAAAACCGTCTTGGATTGTTTCGATAAATTTCCTAAGGAGAACCGTGAATTCATATTCTTATGAGGTCCAAGCGTTATTTATTGAGAAGGTAGGGCCGGGGCTCTTGCCGGATTTTAGTTTGACAGAAATAACAGGAATCTCAAGCCCCGTTCTAATGCAGAAAAATCCTGGCGATGGCGAATTTTCCGATATTTATTGCCCAAATTTGATAATTTAAAGCCACCTATTTTAACTCATTTGTAGTTGAGGCAACCGGCAAACATTTTTGCAGAAACCAAAGGCACCTTTCCATGACGAATCCTGATGAAAAAATATTGCCCGTGACCCTGTTGTCCGGGTTTCTGGGGGCGGGCAAGACCACGCTCCTCAACACCATTCTCAAAGGCAATCACGGCAAGCGCATCGCCGTGATCGAAAACGAATTTGGCGAAATTCCGATAGATCATGATCTGGTCATCGGCGCGGACGAGGACATCTTTGAAATGAACAACGGTTGCATCTGTTGTTCGATCAAGGGCGATCTCATTGCCACCTTGAACCGCTTGATCGAACGGCACGATAAATTCGACACTATATTGATCGAAAGCACCGGGCTTGCGTCTCCCGGTCCGATCGCGCAGGCATTTTTGCTCGAAGACGAAATCAATCATTCCCTCAAGCTCGATGGCGTGATCACGCTGGTCGATTGCCTGAACATCTGGAAGCATCTCGAAGAGGTGGAGGTGATGTGGGAACAGATCGCGTTTTCCAACGTCATCCTGCTCAACAAGATCGATCTTGTTTCCGCCGAAGAGTTAAAGAAAGTGGAAAGCCGCATCCGCAGTATCAACCCGACGGCGCGGATTATCCCCACGCAAAACGCCGCCGTCCCCCTGGATGCAATTTTAAATACCGGTGGCTTCGATCTGGAGACGGTCAAACCCCTAGAGGATTTCTCTATTCATGAGGGCGAACACGACCATTCCCACCCGGAAGAGGCGATCACCTCCGTGAGCATCACCCTTCCCGGTGAGTTGGATCGCAGTCGGTTTGTGAACTGGTTGCAGATGCTGCTCATCTTTGAGGGCATGGACGTCATGCGCGCCAAGGGGATTATGAACCTGAAAGATTCGGATCAGCGTCACATCTTCCAATGCGTGTACATGATGTTCGACAGTAAGAGCGACCGCCCCTGGGGCGACGAAATACGGGAAAATAAAATGGTCTTCATTGGCCGCGGCCTGGACCGGGAGCGTTTGGAGGAAGGGGTGAGGGGGTGTTTGGTTTGATTGAAATTACAATTTTATTTTGGATAGGGTTCTAGATGAGTATTTTTAAATACGTTACGGAAGATAGGTTGGATATATTAACAAATAGGCTTATCCGATTTACGCAACCCAATGCGTTCAATGACCCATTTGAAATGAAACCATTTTTGGACTCTCTAGGTTCCGAATGCAAGTTAGAGAAACATTTAAATAAAAATTGGGATTCATTATTAGAACAGGAGTATATGACATTATCCGAACAACATAGGTTAATGATTTCTCTAGACCAATTTAAAACCATTGCGGACACCCAAAAATATGTTGTTAAGGATAATTTATTTCAAGTCAATCAAACTAATAATGTTGTTGGTGAAATTGGAAATACTATAAACTCAACATTTGAAAAAATAATCGGTATTCTTTGTTTAACAAAAAATCCAAAAAATTTGCTAATGTGGGCTCATTATACAGATAGCCACAAGGGTTTTGTTATTGAATTTGATGAATTACATCCCTTTTTAAATAGTAAAAGATCTGGAAACGATGAGTTTTTTCATTTAAGAGAGGTAAAATATTCTACAGAAAGACCAAATTGGAATTTAATGGAGGTAGAGAGCTTTAATGTTTTTTTAACGAAAAGCCAGGAGTGGGCCTACGAGGAAGAGTGGCGAATGTTGAGACCTTTAAAAGGGGAAGAAAATAGAATCTCTAATCAAACCAATGATATTTATCTTTTTTCGTGTCCTTTGGAGGCGATAAAATCAATAATCATGGGGTGTCGAATGACCCAAGCTAGGCGCGAAGAAATTAAATCTATATTAAAAAAGGATAAAGAATGTTCACACATAGAATTATTCCAATCAGCAGAAGAGGAAAAACTATTTTCTTTAAAATTTGAGCAGATAAATATCTAATTCACTCCCGCCTTACCATAAAATTTTCCCAGAGGAGCATTCCCTCCACCCGTGCTATTTACAAATCGTCACGTTCGTCATTGCGTCGCTACGCTCGCAATGATGGTCAAATGATTTTTCTACTTTTCAGATCAGAAATTCTCACTCCCGCCTCACCATCCACCCCTCCCAGAGGAGCATGCCCGCCACCAAGAGGAGAAACGGGGTGGATAGAGGGGTGCCACCGGAGGCATTGCCGGGTTCCTGAAATTTTGTGCCGGATGCAAACCGCACCTGCAGGTTGCCCATCAGCTTCGTTACTTCCTCATTGGTAATTTTATCGGCAATCGATTCGCGCGTGTCGATGTTCACCGTGAAGGTTCCTGCAGGCTGAGCGTTGTCCGGCAGTTTGGGGAGGGTTTGCGAATCCAGCGTTTGCGCATCCGCAGATTTTTCTTTCGCGGCATCATCCTGGCGGAACAGCCGATAGACACCGGGACGAAAAGTTTCTTCATATCTTGCCCCGGCCAGTTGGGAGATGCGCCCGCTGGGCGATTCTACAAATAGCTGGCTTCCCGGAGCCGCTTCTTTCCACTCAAACGGCTCGCCTATTAATAAATTCTGTTGGAGGATGCTTTCCAGCCCGCGTGCCGAATACTTCACCCAGCGCTGAATCCAGGGAAGAAAGGTCGGTTGAATGGGAAAATTGTTCCAGTCGCGGTCCACACTGGACACGTAGAGCACCACCTTGCCCTTGCCGAACTCCGACTCCACCACGGCGGAGTACTGGTTGGTGAATCTTAAGGGAACGGTGAACTCGCGGTTTTCTCTGGGTTCCACGCTGTAGAGGGAATTGAAGCGGATGGTCTTCATCTCTTCCAGAGATTTGGCTGTGAAAATTTTTAAAACCGGGTGATCGCTTTTTTTGACATCAAGGCGGAAGGGTTCATCACTCCTTCCGACCTGGTGCAGGGAGGCTAAGGACACGGGAAGCAGGTTGCCGAGTTTCTCATTATAGTATTTAGGGTCCGTTTGATCGCCCAGCGAGAGGAACAATGCGCCGCCGCGGCTAACGTATTTTTCCAACTCGCGCTCGTAATCGAACGGCAGGTCGCGGATGTTCGCCAGCATCACCACCGAAAAATCGAACAGGTTGCGCACCGGCAGTTCCTCCAGCGTCGAGACGGTGGGTTCGATATTGGACAGTGCCACAGTGAAAGGGTTTAAAGCGTTTTCCAGGTAAAATGATTCGCGCTGATGCGCCACAGTTCTGGGGTCGCCGTCCACCACCAGCACCTTGATCTTTTGATCCGGCTGGAAGGAGAAAAACCGTTTGTTGTCCGCAAGCAGGGAATCGTCGGGAATTTCGACGCTCCCCTGAATCGGGTCGCTGCCTTTGAGTGGGAAGGTGAATTCCTTTTTGACCTCTTGTCCTGCATCCAGTTTCAGCGTCCCTTCTGATTGCTGTTTGCCATTGATTGAGAGAGACACGTCCAGCTTGTGAATGGCACGGTCCGGCAGGAGGTTGGCAATCTGGGCTTTCACGCGCAGGACCCGGCTGTTGGTCAAAAACTCCTGGATGATTTCGGTCTGTTTCACCGCCGCTTGATTCCGCCCAGTTTGCAATGCGGAAAAATCCACAAGGGTCACAGAGTAGGGTTTTGACAGTGCCTCTTCGGGAAACTCTTCCGCCTTCCAGCCGTTTTTATCGCGGTCGGTGAAGATGATAATCCGCTTATCCTTTTTTGAGGTTTTATCAAGGAGCTGGACTGCCTTTTCCACGGCTTTGCCGATGCTGGTGGTTTGAAACGAGGGCTTGGAGGTCTTGAGCAGTTTTTCCGCCAGGGAAGGGTCTGCCGTCCAATCTTGCAAAAGGCGGGTGGAGGCAGAAGCCAGAACGATGCTGAAAACATTTTTGGTTCCCAGGTTGCCGATGGGCTGAAGCAACGATTCTACAGCTTTGGCGTATAAAGTGTGTTTGTCCGAACGCATTCCCATGCTGTAGGAGTCATCGAGAATGAAAACGGTGGCCGACGGGGCTTGGGGAAGAAAATCTTCCGGTCCGCCAAAAGAGAATATCGGGTGGGCCAACGCCAGGCTGAGCAGCAGGATGCCCAGACAGCGAATCAACAGCAACAGTAAGCGGTTGGGGGGGGATTTTTTGGCCGACCGCTTCTGCGACTGAAGCAAAAGATAGACGGCGGAAAAACGGATGTGTTTCTGCTGACGCTTGGTCATCAGGTGAATCAGCACGGGAATGGCTATTCCCAGTAACCCTAAAAGATAAATGGGGGAGAGGAAATTCAGGTTCATAGAATGGGACCCCCTCCCTGGCAAAAAGAGAGGTTATTTGTCCCCCCTTCTGTGAAGGGGGTTAGGGGGACTTGCGAACCTCTTGCTAATAAGAAAAATTGGAATAATGAAAGACCCACAGGAGAAATCCCCCTAACCCCCTTTAAAAAGGGGGAATTTATTCTCCATAGCTGAATAATCACTTTCATACTTTACCTAAACTTTGGCGCTTCAGAAGATAGTAACTCAGGGCCTGTTCCAGCGGCGTGGTGGTTTCAAGGAAAACATAATCCACACGCAAGCCCAGGCACAGGCTGCGGTACGACTCGATCTGGCTCTGGATGGCCTGCTGGTATTCCTCGCGCACGTCTTGCGGGTCGAGACCGATGTCGGGGTCGTCTTCCAGCGATTCAAAAACAATATCTCCTTCAAAAGGAAGCGACACTTCGTCTGGATGGAGAACGTGAAAGAGCACCACTTCCAGCCCCCGCGAAACCAGAAGCTTGAGATCTTTGTGGATATCGTCCTCTTTGGCCAGAAGATCGGAAACCAGAATCAGCATGCCGCGGCTTTGCAAACGTTCCACCAGCTTGCCGACCACCGTGTCGATGCGCGTGGTCCCTCCGGGTTCCAGGGTGGCAAGCCCGTGCAGGATGTGTTGCAGGTGCGAGGTCTTGGACCGGGGCGGAATGTGTTGAATGACTTGATCGTTAAATAACGCCAGCCCCACCGCATCAAATTGTTTCAAAAGCAGACAGGACAGGGAGGCCACCAGAGTCCGGGCGTAATCCATTTTGGTGAGGTCCGTTTGATTCGGGGACTCATAGCCCATCGACCCACTGCAATCGAGCAAAATGGTGCATTTGAGGTTGGTGGACTGCTCGAACTGCTTCACATGATATTTGTCGGTCTTGCCCACCACTTTCCAGTCGATGTGGCGAATTTCATCGCCGGGAGAGTAATCCTTATATTCTGCAAACTCGACGCTTGACCCCTTATGGCGGCTTCTGTGTTGGCCGGACAGCAACCCCTCCACCAGATTCAGCGCCCGCATTTTCAAGGAGGAGACCTTGGATAGAACTTCAGGATCGTAGGAAAAGGACTCTTTTTCTTGCATGACAGGTTTTCAATTCAAAGGGATAGGGCGGTATTCGCAGTATAATCTTAGAATTTAAGGCCCTGTTTGGCAAATTAAAAAGGCCGGTTCCCTGTTCGGAAGCCAAATTCCATCACCTTGCCGGTTGACAATGGAATAAAGGTTTATACAATAAAACCTTGCGTCAGATTAGAATCCGGAACGGCCCGGACAGTCTGTGCTGACAGCTCTTCCAAACTAAAAGAAAAAAGGGTCTCAAATATGAATAAACCTTTTAATGACGAACCTGTGGAAGTTCTGGTCAAAAAGCATCTGACCCGGGCAGGAACGGTGCTCGACCTCAGGCTCAAATACATTGGCGATGCAGGGTTGAAATATCTGGCCGAATGTGAAGAACTGGTGGGGTTGCAGGAATTGAATCTGGAGAGAAATGAAATCACCGATGCGGGGATCAAGGCCCTGGCCGATTCAAAAGTCATTACCGGGCTGAAAGTCCTGCATCTGGAGCGCAATGACATTGGTGATGAGGGTGCGAAGTCCATCGCAAAATCTCCGGTATTCTCGCACCTGTCGATACTCAATTTGTGGAAAAATAAAATAGGATCGGAAGGTGCTAAGGAACTGGCCCAGTCCATCAATCTGGTGAGTTTGGATTCCCTGGACCTGGCGCAAAACCAGATGGGGGATGACGGAGCCAAGGCCCTGGCTGAAAGTCAGACCTTGACGGGATTAAAATATCTGGAGGTTTTTGGAAATTCCCTGACGGAAGAAGGGAAGAAACTCCTGAAGGAGAGCGAGAACTTTTCGAACCTGCAAACCCTGGTCCTGGAATAAATCACGGACCTTTGGTATCTCATTACGAGCGATGTCTTAAGCTGGAAGACGAAGTCCCTGAGTCCTGCTCAATTACAGAACTCAGGGATAGGAAGCGTTATTAAACTGTGGTATCAACAATGTTTCCCGTGGCTTTGGGGCCGCTGGAAGTAGTTGCTTGGGTGGCGTGAGTTGTCGATTCGGCTGAATTAAGAGCCGCCTGTCCTTCCTGTTTCTGGGCGGACTGTGCCTTGCCAGTGGTGGCGGCTGGAATTTGATGAGATGCTGCGCTCACATTACCTATGGAACTCATGAATAAATCTCCTGGATTAATTAAACCAAAACTTAATTGGCATATCGGAATTAAAAGTAATAACTTTAAGGTTTGGGGATAAAATTTCCTGTTTTGTATGGAATAGTTGATTTTTATAGAATTCTGATCGAAGATGAGGGGCTAAAATGTTATTTTATTTGCAAAATAGCTATATCTGACGCATCCGGTTTGGTAATTGGTTTATAAATACGGAATTTCTAATCTGGAAGGAGTGAGGGTTTCATGAGTAAATTAATTTGTAGTTTATTGGTGGTTTTTTTTCTAACGGGGATGCCGTCATCACCGGCATTGGTTTCTGCTGCATCCAGTTGCGACACTTCGATCACCACCATTTGCACCATAGAGATCTGGTTAGGTCATAACCAGAAAAAGCGCAAAAAAGAATTGCAGGGAACCCTTGAATCCAAATCCATAAAAGTTTTAAGAAATACCATCCAGTATTGGAAGCCAAAAGGGGGGCACCCGCCGACAAATATCGCACTCGGCAGTGGTTTGAGCGCCGAAGATGCCCGGAGGGCAATCGACCTGGCGTTGGAATATAATGATGAAATTAACGGGTTGATCCACCAGCGTCTCAACCCTCCGAACTACGTCGCCATCGCGACTTCCGCCTGGGATGATAAATCTGAAACACCAATCACTCCAGATCAACTGGCGGCACTGAGGGATAGCAAGCTCACAACCGAAGAATTTCACCGTTTGTACCGCGAACTGACCCAGGAAGCAACCGTGGAGCAGAAATTTTATTAGTGATTTTCTTGGGCTGTTCGGGTTATCTTGACAAGCCTCTATAGATTTGATAGAAGCAGGGCTTTCAACCGGACTTGGTTTTTCCCACGGAGTTCTCTTGATAAGAGTTTGAAATTCTGTACAATAGTTGTCCATATTCCCGGCACAGTCTGACGATAAGATAGCCAGGGCTGTCATACCTTGAATAATCGAATCCACTATAAATAGGGAATCATTTTATGCTTGATGTCGTATTTGCAATGTCACCTCCTCCAGAAGGTGCGGATGGGGCGGGCGGTGGCTTTTTGACGCTTTTGCCGCCGATGATTATGATGTTTGCCATCTTTTATTTCATCCTGATCCGGCCTCAGCAGAAAAAACAGAAAGAGGTCCAAAAATTACTGGACGATCTTAAAGAGGGCGACAATGTCGTGACCCTGAGTGGCATTCATGGCTCGATAAAAAAAATCAAAGACGACACGGTCATGCTTCAGATTGCTGACAACGTAAAAATAAAAATCAACCGGACGTCTATCGCCGCCCTAAAAACCGAAGGAAAGTGATAAATGTATAAAGACCTTAAGTGGAAGATTCCCCTGATTCTGGCAGTTGTTCTGGGAGCCGTATGGCTGTCCTATCCCATAAAGGAAAAGATTGCGTTGGGGTTGGATTTGCAGGGAGGGATGCATCTGATGCTGGAAGTTCAGGTCGAAAAAGCGGTTGAGGCCAGCCTGGAACGTATGGCGGACGATATCAAACGCGATGCGGAGAACGAAGACATCGAAATCGAGAAGGTCTCATCGAAACTGGAGGGCCGACGGGTCACGGTCTATCTGGTCGATGCTGTGGACCAGCCCCAGGTGCAAAAGATCATGGATGGCTATCCTTTTTTGGAGAAAAAAGAGGTTTCTCCAGACGGTCTGGCTCTGAATTTTCAGTTGACCGAGGGGCAGGCAGATAAAATTCGTAAAAATGCCGTTAATCAGGGGTTGGAAACTATCCGTAACCGGGTGGATCAATTTGGAGTGTCCGAACCCACGATTCAGGCCCAAGGGGAAGATCGCATTCTGATCCAGTTGCCCGGCGTCAAGGACCCGAAACGGGCCATCAATCTTATCGGCAAAACCGCCCGCCTGGAGTTTAAGCTCGTGGACGAGGGCCGCAGTGTCGAGGCGGCGATTCAGGGCGATCTCCCTGAAGAAGATGAGATTCTCTATCAGCGTCGGGAAAACAAAGAGACAGGAGAGGTTAAGCAGGAGCCTTATCTGTTAAAAAAACGCACCATTTTGACTGGCGAAACCCTGACCAGCGCAGAAGTCCGTTATGACCAGGACTATAATGAACCTTATGTGGCCATCACCTTTGACCGAGTCGGGGCATCGATCTTTAAACAAATCACCCGCGAGAACGTCAAGAAACGGCTGGCCATCGTTCTCGACAACAATGTGTATTCCGCACCCGTGATTCAGGATGAAATTTCCGGGGGTCGCGCCCAGATCACCGGGCGTTTTACCACTGAAGAAGCGCGCGATCTGGCGATCATCTTGCGAGCGGGAGCCCTACCTGCTCCGGTTGTGATCCTTGAAAACCGCACAGTAGGACCTTCCCTCGGAAAAGATTCGATTGATAAAGGCATCAGCTCGATCATTCTGGGCGGCATTTTGGTGCTCGTCTTTATCATCATTTATTACAAGCTGTCGGGTATGGTGGCGGTGACCGCTCTGTTTTTAAACATAGTGATACTGGTGGGAGCGTTAGCCTATTTTGGCGCGGCGCTCACCCTGCCTGGAATTGCTGGCATTATATTGACCGTGGGCATGGCCATCGATGCCAATGTGCTTATCTTTGAGCGCATTCGCGAGGAGATACGCCTTGGAAAAACCGTTCGCGCTGCTATTGATGCAGGGTTTGCCAAAGCCTTCCGGACGATTGTGGATGCAAATATAACAACATTCATTGCCGCCGTCGTGTTGTTCCAGTTCGGCACAGGGCCGATCAAGGGCTTTGCCATTACCTTGTGTATCGGCATTGCCGCGAGTATGTTCACCGCAGTTTTCGTCAGCCACGCTATGTTTGACAGCGCGATGAGCCGGAAAAAAATAACCCGTTTGAGCATTTGAGGGTCCCCAGTGAAATCAGGAACCTCCTGTTTAAACCTATGAAGAATTATTATGGAAATATTTAAGCGACCCACTGAAATCGATTTCATGGGGAAAATGCGTGCCGCCCTGATTTTTTCAGGAATTCTTATCCTTGCCAGCTTGATATCGGTTGGTGTGCAAGGTGGATTAAAATTCGGCATTGATTTTTCCGGAGGAACTTTGATTCAACTGCAATTTAAAACGGCTCCAGATATTAATAATATCCGGGATGGCCTCAAGACCATTGGTCTGGGCGAGAGCACGATCCAGGAATTCGGAACGAAAAATGACATTCTGATCCGGGTTCAGCGGTCGGAGGAAAAGCTGGAGGAGGTTGGTTCGCAAGTTAAAAATAGTTTAAAGGATAAGTTTAACCTCGACGATATTATCGTGGAGCGGGTTGAAATGGTGGGGCCCAAGGTGGGGCAAGACCTGCGCGAAAAGGCACTCCTCTCCATCGTCTATGCCATTATTGGCATTGTCATTTATATTTCCTGGCGCTTTGAATTACAGTATGCCATTGGTGCGGTCATTGCCCTCATTCATGACGTTTTGATTACGATGGGCGCTTTTTCGATCACCGATAAGGAGTTCTCCTTGGTGATCGTTGCCGCCTTTCTGACCATCATCGGTTATTCCCTCAACGACACCATTGTCATCTTTGACCGCATCCGTGAAAATATGCGGCGCCGGGGAAAAATCCCGCTCATGGAGTTGATCAACACCAGTATCAACCAGACCCTCAGTCGCACGCTTTTGACTTCGGGGACCACGTTGCTTGTGGTGCTGGCCCTGTTTTTCCAGGGCGGCGCGATCATCCATGATTTTTCCTTTGCCCTGCTGGTGGGAATTGTCATCGGGACGTATTCCTCAATTTTTGTTGCCAGCGTGTTTCTTGTTTACTGGGAGGCAAAATTTAAGGACAAGAAAACGGCTTGAATCTTCTTCTTTGGTAGGGTTTGTCGGCTCCAGTCCATCTCCCCGGCAACCCTACCTTTACTCAGCTTGCGCAACGGGTATTTTTCTTAAAAATTTGCATTCCCACCGACCCCCGTGCTACATTCCTCACAAGTCTTTGAAACCCAATACCATCCCAAATTAACTTAACTGCAAGCCTGAAGGCCGGAGTTTTTCTATGAATGCCGAATTGCAAAAGCTGATCGATTTGCAAGCTCTTGATCGGGAAATTTCCGAATTTGAGAATGCCTTGGCTTCCATCCCCAATCAAATCCAGTCGGCCACAGCGGAAATGGCGGCCTTGACCAAGGAAATAGAGCAGGCCCGTGAAGTCATCGCCTCCATGCGGAAATCGCAGAAGCAGTTGCAGGCGGATGTCCAGACAGAAAATGACCACATGGCAAAGACCAAGACCAAATTGCCGTTGGTCAAAACCAATAAGGAATACACTGCAATCGTGACGGAAGTCGATTCTGTAAAGCAAAAAATCTCCAGTATCGAAGATAAAGAGCTGGAGATCATGGAAGCTTTAGAAATCAAGGAGGGTGAAATTCCCGCCATTGAAGCCCGGTTTAAGGAAGAGGAAATCACCTTTAAAGAGTATAAAGCCAAGAAGGAAGCAGAAGGTGAACGGGTCAAACAGGAGTTGGAAGATGCCAGGGATAAACGCCAGGGACTGATAGGTTGTATTGCGCCAGAATGGGCTAAGAGCTATAATAAAATTACAAGTCACAGAGATGGCGTTGCTGTCGTTCGCCTCCTTGACAGCGTGTGTCAGGGGTGTTTTCAACTGGTATTGCCGCAAGTGGTGATTGATGTGAAAGTTGGGAATGAAATCCACCCCTGCCCGCATTGTTCGCGTTTCCTTTTTTGGGTGGAAGAAACTGAAGAACATCCGGCAGTGCCAAAATAGACTTATTACGATTACCCCACGAATTGGGGCCGAAGTAAACCAGGTGGTCGCTGTTCCGGCTTTATGGCCGGGAGAGAGGAAAGTCCGGGCTCCACAGGGCAGGATACTCCGTAACGCGGAGTGAGGGTGACCTCAAGGAAAGTGCCACAGAAAAGACACAGCCCACCCGGCGGAGGAGCAATTCTTCGGCGGCGGCAATGGTGAAAAGGTGAGGTAAGAGCTCACCAGTACCGCTGGCGACAGTGGTAGCTTGGTAAACCCTATCCGGAGCAAGATCGAATAGGAAAGTGTTTGAGGGCGGCCCGTCCGATACTTTCGGGTTGATCGCTCGAGCCTGTCGGCAACGGCAGGCCTAGATTAATGACCATCGCTCCATCGCAAGATGGAGGACAGAACCCGGCTTACGGTTTACTTCGGCTCCTTCCCGTGGGGCGAATCTCTACGACCCCAAAAAGTTCCCAGTTGCCTCAAGTTTGTTCCGGCAACAATCCCTGCATCACGATAAATCGTACTTCAATTTAAGCTCTTTCAATTGCTTGAGATCTATTTCGGAAGGCGCCTGGGTCATCAGGCAGGTGGCTTTCTGGGTTTTCGGGAAAGCGATGACGTCGCGGATGGATTCCGCTCCGCAGATCAACATGGTGAGGCGATCGAGCCCGAAGGCGATGCCGCCGTGCGGAGGAGCGCCGTATTGCAGGGCATCGAGAAGAAAGCCGAATTTCAGTTCCGCTTCCTCCTGACCAATGCCCAGCAGACTGAACATTTTCTCCTGAACTTCTTTCTGATGAATACGAATAGAGCCACCGGCGATTTCGTTGCCGTTCAGCACCAGATCGTAGGCGCGGGAGGAAATTTTTTCCGGGGTATCTGCAAACTGTTCCAAATGACCTTCATTTGGCGCGGTGAACGGATGGTGCATGGCGGCATAGCGTTTTTCTTCCTCGTTATACTCCAGCAAAGGAAATTCTGTAATCCATGCCAGGTTGATTTTTTTATCGTCTATCAGGCCCAATAATTTAGCAACCGCCAGACGGATGTGCGCCAACGCATCGGCGACGACCTTGGGTTTGTCGGCGATGAATACGATGGTGTCGCCGTCTTCACCCTGCATGGTGGCAATCAGGCGGTCGATCATATCTTTTTCAAAAAATTTGATGATCGGCGATTGCAGTTCGCCTTTTTGAATTTTGATCCAGGCCATGCCCTTGGCGCCATAAGTTTTAGCAAGCTCGGTCAAATCATCGAGGCCTTTACGTGAAAGAACCTCGGCGCTGTTTTTGACATTGATAGCTCTTATCTGGCCGCCGTTCTTGAGAACATCCGCGAATACTTTGAAGCCGGTTCCCTGAACCACATCGCCGAGATCCACCAATTCCAGCCCGAAGCGTAAATCGGGTTTGTCTGAGCCGAACCGGTCGATGGCATCTTTGTATTTTAGAATAGGGAAGGGTGTCTCGATGGTAATTCCCAGGATTTCCTTATAGACGGTTTGCATCATTTCCTCGACCAGAGGAAATAACTGCGTTTCGTCGAGAAAAGACATCTCCATATCGATCTGCGTGAATTCCGGTTGCCGGTCTTGCCGCAGGTCCTCGTCGCGGAAACATTTGACGATCTGAAAATAGCGGTCCATGCCCGCGACCATCAAAATCTGCTTGAACAACTGTGGCGACTGCGGCAGGGCGTAGAATTTTTTTGGGTTCAACCGGCTGGGGACCAGATAGTCCCGGGCGCCTTCCGGCGTGCTTTTGGTCAACATGGGAGTTTCAATTTCCATGAACCCGTGTTGGTCAAGAACATTCCGAACCACGCGGGTGATCTGGTAGCGTATTTTCAGGTTGTTTTGCAGACGGTTGCTACGGAGATCGAGGTAACGGTTTTTCAGCCGCAGGACTTCTGAAACGTCCTGATCGTCCCAACCGGAAAACGGCGGTGTTTTGGATTCATTCAGGATCTGCAGGTCATCGATATAGACCTCGATTTTCCCGGTTTTCAGTTTGGCGTTGACCATGCCCTCCGGGCGGCTCCGCACTTTTCCTTGCACGGCCATGACATAATTGCCGCGCAGGGATTGGGCGTGCTGGTGGGCCAGCGAGTCTATCTGCGGGTTGAGCACCACCTGGGTGAGTCCTTCCTTGTCCCACAGGTCGATGAAGATCAGGCCGCCATGATCGCGCCGGGTGTGAACCCAGCCGCACAGGGTGACGGATTCATCGATATTTTTTTCGGACAGTTCGCCGCAGTGATGGGTTCTTCGCAGTTTCTGGGTCATAAAGTTCCTGGTTCAAGGGTGCTTTGCAGACTTCAGGGCCGTTGAATATTTCCCGTAAAATCTATAAGGCAAATAAAAACAATAGTATATGTCTATTTATTGGGGGCATCCGGAAACACCTCAGCCCGCATTATCGCAAAACGGGAAAGGGATCAAAGAATGACCAAAATACTTAAAATTTAAGGGAGTATCAAGCGCATTGTGAAAAATAACGGGATACAGGGCCACAAAAAACTTGAAGGCCCATTGTAGCATTTTTCTATTAAACAGGCGACCCAATACCCGATAGAGATGAGTTGCAAATTCCTTGATGCCAGTTATCAATTATGTTTTGCTGTTAAACAGGTGGACAATTCCGAATATCGGCTCTTTAAGAATTTCAATAAAGGATTTTGCACATGCAAAAATTGAAGTGGGTGATTCTGTTGGTTGCAGTAGCTCTAACAGTTTTCTTTGCCGAAACCGTCTTTGGAGAGAAAACATCAAAAATGGAAGTTAAGAAAGAAGTTCAGGAGGCCACCGAAACGATCAAGAAATACTCCATCGAACAACGGGATGAGGCGGTTAAAAGTACCAAATCGACGCTGGATAAAATGGACAAACGGATCGATCAGATGGAATCTGACCTGAATAAAAAATGGAAAAACATGACCGAGTCGGCGAGAGAGCAGAAGCAAAAAAGCATCCACGCGCTCAAGGAAAAGAGAAACGAGGTTGCCGAGTGGTACGGTGGATTGAAACACGGTTCCGCCAATGCGTGGGAGGAAATCAAAACCGGGTTTTCAAATGCCTATGAAGTCCTGGGAGACGCTGTCAATAAAGCAGAGAAGGAGTTATCCAATTAAAATTTGAAAAGAGCACGATGCAGTGCAGGGGTGGGGGAGGTGTTGAGCGTCAATCCCTTTCGCTTTCCATCGCCTGTGCGTTTTCGTTTTCTTCCTCTTGCTGGGCTTTTTTCTCCGCCGCTTCCCGTTCCGCCTTGATGCGGGCTGTTTCTATTTCCAGCCGCTTTTTCTGGATCTGGCTTTCAATGACCATTTGCGGTTTGATCTTGATGGCAACGGGAATATTCACGGTGCTACACGAAAGCACGCACACCCCACAGCCGGTGCAGGTATTTTTGTGGAAGATGGGTTTGTCGTCTTTCTGGGTGATGGCGCCGGGGATGGGGCAGTCGATCACGCATTGCTGGCAGAAGGTATCGCCATAGGCCTGGCATTTGTTTTTATCCATGATGGCGTAACCCATTTTGACTTCCATCTTGTCGTTATAGGGCGGCGGGACTAAAGCGCCGTCCGGACAGGCGGTAATGCAGGGAAGATCGTCGCACATGACACAGGGTATTTTCATGGGGTCGATGTAGGGCGAGCCGGCGATGAGAAATCCCATTTTCTTCGGGACTTTTTGAATCGCGTCCTTAGGGCAGGCATGGATGCATTTGTCGCAACGGGTGCAGGCCTGCAGGAACTGCCGCTCCGAGATGGCTCCCGGGGGTCGAATGAGAGGAACCCGTTTGGTGATTTTATCGACGGTTTCGTTCACCCGGTCTATTTTGCTTTGCACCGACTCCATCGCCGGTTTGGCGAAGAAATGCACTCCCTGCTTTAACAGATTACGGCGGCTGAACTCCGGGTCGACTTCTTCATCATCGACGGGAATTCCGAGAATCGTTTCCTGTGGAGGAGGGGAGGCTTGACGGACCGCGTCCGTTTGAGGTTCATCGGTGGTGCTGGTTTCCGCCGCGGCATTTTCAGGCGGGTTTTCGGGTTCTTCTTTCTTAGCAGCGGGGCGGATTTTACTCACCATGCGGCGGAAAAATCCCTTTTTTGCCTGAGGTTCAGGAACCGGCGCGGCTAATTCCTGGGGATCGGTTTCCCCTTCAACGGGAGTGCTGACTTCAGAATCGGCTTTTTTAGCTTTCGGAAGGTTTTTTTCGCCTTCTTCCACGGCATCGGCAAAGTCCGTCAGCTTGCCAAAGGAAAATAACTCTCTCCGGGAAACTTCTTTGGTTTCCTCCAGCTTCGGCTCCACCCGTTTGGTGGTCTTGTCCAGACTGAGCAACTGGGAATCCGTCCAGGTGTGGTCCCCCCGTTGGTCGGCAGAGATGTTATCTTCACCTGAGGCTCTTTTCTTGGGCGGCTTTTTGCCCTTAAAAGTTTCTTTTGCCAGTTTGTAGCGAAACTGCATGATGGTTTAAAGAAGTATATTGCGCCTTACGGCAAGGTTAATTTAAGGAAAATATTAAGGGTGACAACCTTTAATCCTTATTGTTAAGCCTTAACGGACCAACCGAATTCTTCGGCGATATTTACATAATCCTGCCAGTTTTGCGCGTTGGCGTTTTCCAGCATGTACTCATCCATCGCCAATACCAGTGGATGCCCCTTGTTGACAAACGACTGCACGGATGGAAAACGCAGCAGGAATATGATGACGGCGATTTTTGCCAGGTCGCGCAAATCGGGTTCCTCCATGATCTGCTTCAACACTTCATCCGCATTTTCAGCGGTGACTGTTTGAAACATTTCCCCGGTTTTTTCCTCAAGCTCAGGGTGCTCATCGCAAATCACTGCGGCCTGCAACTGCAACTCCAGAATCTTATTATAATCTTCTTCGTCAAATTCCCCGTCCATTTTTCCCTGATCCCAGGGGGATCCGTCCAGCGTTCTGTTATTGGGGGTGTCTTTACGTTCAGTCGTTTCACAAAATGTTAAATTTGCTTCATCCAGAAGGATTTTGGCTTTGTTCTCGGCGTTTGTTTCATGCTCTGACATGATAAAAAATTAACTCCCGGAAATATGTTCTCAAGTCTAATACTACCCTAAAGATTGCTGTCCGGCTCCTGATGCGGCCCCGTTTCCCTAGGGTAAGGTTAAACAGATCAAGTGGTTTTTCGAATACCACCATGGTATCATCATCGCAAACTGAATCCCAGAAAAATCAATGGAATCCGCCTGGCTGAGTTCCCCGTGGATTCCACGTGTCTAGTTAGGAATTCCGAAGATGTGGTTTCAGGGAGGTTTTTACAATGTTTTCCGCCCCAGGTTGATATGATACCATTGTTATTATAGCAGGCTAGAGTGGCTGGAAAAGAAGCCTTTCACTTAATTTTAGAAAGATGATTTTATGAAGAAGGTCATGTTGCTTTTTCCGCCCGAATGGGTGCCCACGGCTCCGTACCTGGCTCTCCCGAGCCTGACGGCGGTGCTCAGGCAGAACGGCATTGAGGTGGTGCAGAAAGATATCAATGTCGAAATGTACGACCATTTCTTCACCCGCGAATACCTGGAATTCACCCGCGACCGGATCAACCAGCGGAAAAAAGAACTAAAAGTACAGCAATGGGATGGCACCGCCAGCCAGGAAGATTTAGAAGTCCTGGAGATGATGAAATACTATACCAAGCTCGACCTGGACCACCACATCCGCAAGGTGGAGCGGGCGAAAGTCATCATGCGGTCTGAGGAATTTTATGAAGTGGACAAGGCCGAATGGGCCTTGAACGCCTTCCGGGAAGTGATGGAATATATCTCGGTTTCGTATTTCCCCGCCAGCGTCAATTTTTACCCGGTGGAAAGCAACCTCAACGTGTATCGGCCCTGGGTATCAGAAGACCTCCTCAAAGCTCCGCATGATGATAAGGTCAACGTGTACGCCGATGTCTGCCGTCAACTGGTCTTCAAACACATAGAGGATGAAAAGCCGGACATCATCGGCATCTCTATCGGCACGCCGGTTCAGCTCATGTCCGGCATCACCTTCGGCACCCTGATTAAGGAAAAATATCCCCACATTCATGTCACCGTCGGCGGCAACGTCATCACGAGGCTCAAAAACGAATTGCCCAAACAGGATAAATTCTGGGGCAACGCGTTCGATTCCATGATCACCTATGAAGGCGAGCATGCTTTAGTTTGGCTGGTGGAAGCGCTGGACGGTAAGCGCAAGATTTCTGAAGTACCCAATTTAGTCTATAAAGACGAGTCCGGTTTGGTCCGGGTCAATGAATTGTATCAGGAGCGGGTGAATGAACTGCCCATTCCTGATTTTGACGGCATCCCCTGGGAGAAATATTTTTCGCCGGAAAAACTGGTGCCATATCTGGGAACGCGCGGCTGTTACTGGGGCAAATGCACCTTCTGCGATCACGGTGCGGGTTACATCGATCAATTTCGCGCCAAACATGCCGACCAGATCGTCGATGAATTGAAGCAGTTGAAGGAAAAATACAACGCCAGGCATTTTATGTTCACCGATGAATCGTTCCCGCCGGCGCTGTTCGTCAAACTGCCGCCGATGATGATCGAGGCGGGGCTTGATATTTACTGGACGACGTTGATCCGCTTTGAAGCGAGTTTGCTGGAACCGGAAATGTGGGACATGGCGGCCAAAGCCGGATGCCGATCCCTTTATTTCGGGCTGGAATCGGCGAACGAGCGCATTATACGGCTGGTCAAAAAAGACACGAATATCAAAGTGGCGATCAAGAACCTGACCGAAGCCAAGCGCGTCGGTATCTGGAGCCACGTTATGGGTTTTTACGGCTTCCCCAGCGAAACGCCGGAAGAAGCGGAGGACACGCGGCAGTTTCTGCTCCAGCATCAGGACAAGATTCCATCTGTCGAGATGTACTTTTTCGTGCTCTACAACAACGCGCCGGTCATGCATGAAACCGAAACATTTGGCATCAAGGTGCATTCCAACCCCGAGCACGACCTGGCGCTGGATTTTTACTACACGCCGGAATCCGGCCAGACCACGGAAGAAGCCATGGCCCGCTACGAGGATTTTTACAAAAACGATTTCGATCCCTGGGCGATGCGAATCAACGCCCGCGAGCATGTGTTCCTGTACATCACCCATTTCGGCACCAACGACCTGCCGCAACTCTACGTCAAAAACGATCCTACCATCAGTCGGAAACTCGCCTCCGGAGTGATGATGTGATTTCTCCCTATGTGAGGGGATTTGTAAGGCTTGGCAGGATGAAAATCCCCCCAGCCCCCTTCACAGAAGGGGGAGCAAAATTCCCCCCTTTTAAAACCTATTCTCTACCACCACCTCGCTGAGCGGTAACTGGCCGGGCTTGGGCCACGGGGCTTTGGTTCCCTTGCCGATGGCGACCATCGCGCCCATCACATGATCGTCGGGCAGGTTGATGAGTGCTGCAACTTTTTCGATGTCGAAGCCGATCATCGGGCAGGAATCGTAACCCATCGACTTGGCGGCCAGCATCAAAGTCTGCATGGCCATGCCGATCGAGCGCTGGGCTTCGTCGCGCTGTAACCATTCCCTGCCTTCATGGAAGGGTTTCATCCAGTTGACCAGAAGGTCGTTGATTTCTTTGGGAGCATTCTGCCAATAGCGTTCGGGGTTCTTCTGCCAGGCTTTGGTATCCGCCGTCATCAGGATGAGTAGCGAAGCGTCGGTCATCTGCGCCTGATCGTTGCCAAACTCCTTGCGGATTTTCTGCCTGAGTTCCGCATCGCGCAGTATCACGAACCGCCAGTGCTGGATGTTGAAACTGGTCGGCGCTTGAATGGCGGCTTCCAGAAGTTTGGTTTCTTCCTCTTTGGATAGTTGGTGCTTTGGATCGTATTGTTTGATGGCGCGGCGCTTGTAAATAGCGTCAAAGGTGTCCATAGAAGTCCTTCCAAATAGGTTAGCGGATTGCTTGGTTAATTTTGTTTTTTCCGTATCGGTATTCGTTGCTGGCATTAGCCACCCTCCCCTTTATGAAAGGGGGAGTTTGTTTTTCATCCTGTTAATCCTGTCTAATGGTTTTAGTTTTCTTTGCGTCCTCTGCGTCTTTGCGGTGAAAACTTTCCTCTGTGGTTTCCTCTCATTTTCCAAACACACGTTTAAAAAACTGGTCCATCATTTTCCATGATTGTTTGTCCGCCGCCTGGTCATACTTCAAAGCGGGCAGATTGAACTTTTGGCTGAATTCATCGGCCTGGGGGTTGGTGTAACTGTGCCGAACCCCTTTTAAGCTCTTGTAGGTGAAATCGACATTGGCCTCGACCATTTCTTTAGTGAAAGACGCTACGGTGTCGGATTTCAGAAAAGCATCTTCGGCTCCGTTGATCACCAGAATGGCGGCGGTCACTTTATTCTTTTCCATTTTGGGTTGGTCGGGCAGGGCGCTGTGAAAAGCGACGATGCCTTTGAGATCCTCACCACCGCGCGCCATGCGTATCGAGACGGCTCCACCGAAGCAGAACCCGATGGCTCCTATTTGCTCGGCATCGACAGTCTCATGCGCCTGCAGAAACTTTTTGGCTTCCCTGAATTTGGCTTGCGAGGCTTCCCAGTTGGTGAACGCCGCAGTCATGAACTCGCCGGCTTTTTCCGGATGATCCGCCAGCTTGCCTTCGCCGTACATGTCGAGCGCGAAGGCGGTGTAACCCAGCCGCGCCAGCATTTGCGCCCGTTGCCGGGCGTGTTTATTGTGTCCCCACCATTCGTGGACGACGAGAATACCGGGGCGCTTGCCTTTGATGCTGTCGTCATAGGCCAGAAACCCCGTCAACTGGGTTCCGCCGGATTCGTACTGGATAATTTGAGTGTGAACTCCTGCATTTGCAATCGAGGTGATGCCAAAAACCAGGAACAGAACGAGCAGTTTTTTCACGATAGCCTCCATGAATAGATTCAATTAAGGAAAAAATAATAAAAACGGAAAGTCGGACAGCTGAAGTCGGCAGTATTTCCCCGCAGTCGCCAGTGGTGACAAGGGCGCGGCCAATTCCTCTGTTGGCGTCCGTTACCAGGGCTATTTTTTCATTTTGGCCAATTCCTGCACCCCTCGGGTGGTCACCGGGGTTCCGCCGACGCCCCATTCGCCAGAATTGACATCTTCAAGGATGACCCAGGTGATGGGACGCAGGCCTTCGCCCGCCACAGATACGATGGCATCAGTGACTTTCTTGATAATTTCCTGCTTTTGCTCAAGGCTTAATAATCCACTGATTCCTTTAATTTGAGCGAGAGGCATGACTTTATCTCCTTTCAGTTGAGAGCATTGATGAATTTGAACCAACCAGTTCAAAATCAGGAATAAAATTTTAATCCAGGGCCGCCAGGACAACCTGGGTCACTTCTTTAATTTCGGTTGTGCCCGCACCGGCTTTAATCATCGTTGTCAGACCGTTCATACTGCTCAATAAATAGCGGGCCAGAGGAAGCGGTTTTTTATTGGCTGGTATGCCCCCTTCTTGCTGAGCGCGTTTCACAGCTGACAAAAACACATCGGTCATTTGTTGGATGCTTTTTGTGATTATTTTGGAGATGACCGGATCTTTTTGCGCAAACTCACTGACGCAGTTTAATATCAGGCATCCCCGGCGGTCGCTTTTAGGCCTGGCTTTTTCCGCCATCGACATAAAGGTATCTTCAATGAAGGTGCGGCCCGTTTTGGCTTTTTTAAGAGAGTCGATCAAATCACTAATGAAACGATCCTGATAATAATTAATGCAGTTCTGGAAAAGCTGATGCTTGTTTTCGAAGGTTTGATAAAAACTGCTCTTGGAAATATTCATCGCAGTGATGAGGTCGGCTAAGGAAGTGGCCTCGTAGCCCTTGCTCCAGAACACCTGCATGGCGGCCTGAAGCGCCTGGTCCGAATCAAATTCTCTGGGGCGTCCGATATTCATGATGGGTTTATTATGGGACCGATTGGTCCATAAGTCAAGGAAAATTACAAATTCCCTAAAACGAGTTTAAAATTATTAGAACTTAATTCCGCCGAAAGCCGCGCAAATTGGGTTGTGGCAGGCCCTCTTTTGTTTCCACCGGTGGGGGAGGGGGCGTCTCTTCCTCAAGTTGCATCTGTTTTTTCTCAAGCAGGAAGACCGTCAAGTCCGGGTTCACCTGGTTCTCCGGGCACATCTTCAAATGCTGACGATAAAAGGGCATGTTCATGACCGGGTCGTTGTATAAACATTCCATTCCGTAGTGGTCGAACAGTCCTTGAATGGGCTTGGGGCCGACCAGAAACAGGATGCCTTCAGGCTGCAGCGCCTCGACCGCACTTTGCAGCATGCTTTGGCAGGCCTCGCGGTCTTGAAAATACATGAAGGGAATCCACTTGAATATCAGGCCGTATTTTTCCTTATAGACATCGATCACGTGTTCCCGTTCCGGCAGAAAAGACACCTTGCTCAGGTTGTGCAGTTGATTGCGGGAGGCCGCGTAGTTCCACAGCAGGCAGGCGTTTTTCTGGCTGAATTCCGAGTCGCTGAACAGCACGGTGTATTGCCGGTCGCGGGTGCAATCGATGCAACCGGCGAGTACGGTATCGAAAGTGTGAATCAGTACCTTGTCGATTTTTTCCAGTTTCGACGGCATCGCCGGCGACATTTCCAGATAATAAAACATCTGGTCGAGAACCATCGGTTGGAGAGCGGCTTCGTCGATCGCCGTGGCTCCCTCGGGGTAAAAGGGCACCGTGTACAGGACTTTGACCGGGTCTACGGTTGGTGGGAAGTTATTAAAAAACCACTTCCAGCCAAAGGGAAATTTAGTCGGGGGTTTAGAGGGTTCCGTTTGCGGAAGGATTCCCCATAGCGGCTCGAACGGAATTTCCCGGCCCAGTTCCCCCTCAACCAATATGAATGAATTATGGGTCACTTGCAGTTCGCGCTGGCAGGAAGGTTTGGCGCCCCGGAAACAATTGACAAAAGGAACGGCTAACGGATCGTTATGTACCGTCACCTTGTATAAAAATTTATCCTGAACCGTTAACGTGAGTTTATGGCTTTGGCTGAAATAGCGCCAGGGCGGATTGGCTTTGGGTGTCCAGGTGATCTGGTGCGAGCGGTCGGGGTCGGTGAACACCTTCATGATGTCCTTGCCCTCGGGGCCTTCGGGCATGAAAAATGCGGAAAAAATATTGAACGCTTCCTTGGAAGGGTAGGTGGGAAGCCCCCGGTAACGCAACGGTCCTAAATCCTGCTCGCGGGACTGGTCTTCATAAAGCCCCCAAATGAGTTCAAACGTCGCCCCGCCACTGCCCGGCAGGGTTGACTGAAATAATTCGACCACAGGGATGAGATCCAGCCTGGCCCAATTGACTGTGAACATGAAACTGATGAACAGGGTTTTGTCGAATGCGCCGTCGTTTAAGGCATAAAGGCCGTCCTTGGTGAGGTGGATGTCGTACTTGCCGTCGCCCTTGGGGATCATGTTTTCATCTGAATAAAAATACTTTACTTCCGAGAAGGGCACGCGCCAGGCTTCGGCGGCTTTTTTCCGGAGGTCGTCCAGCGACAGAGTTTCCCATCCGTCTTGCCCTTTGATGTCGATGACGGTGCTGAAAGTTTTCGCCCTGGGCTTGATGCCGATCCATTGTTGGCAGTCGAGTTGCATGCGGGCATGGACAAGCCTTGTTTCTCCCAAGGCTCCGGCTGTGGCCCATTCGCATTCGTTGAGCGGTTCTCCGCCTGGGTCTGCAGTGAAAAAGCGTCTTCCTTCCAGGTTGTAAAACGCCATGTGTCCCGTGGGATAGACTTTAATGCGGGTGTTGGCGACGCCCGGTTGGTCGTTTTCAAACCAGTAGGTGGCCCCGTCGATTTGAACGTTCTTCAACTGCGGAAATTTATCTTCAAAAGCTTCCACGAAGCTCTGATTGATTGGGAAAAGGATAGAACCCGGTCTTTTGAGGGCAGAGAGAAACTTTTCTTTATCATACATTTGATGACGACCTTGTGCAGATTAGTATTCAGGATGGACCGATTATAGAAAGGCTTTCCCCGGCCTGTCAATTGATACCTTGTGTGTTGTTTCTGATTGAATGACAGGAAATATTCGCATGGCGAAGCCTTTAGCAGATAATTAAATTTAAAAACTCCATTTTATTGTGATTTGTTTTCCCTGACTTGCTAAAATTCAAGCATGCCGTTTCGAACCGCTTTAGTAAACATGCCGTTTGGCTTCCATATCTATCCCTCGATTCAACTGGGGACGCTTTCCACCCTGCTCAAGAGTCATGGGCACGAAGTCACCAGTTTCTACCTCAACCTGCAATTCGCCAATCAGCTGGGACTCCCCGTATACAACGAACTTTGCGAAAAAAGACTGCTGATCGGCGAGTGGCTGTTTTCTCACTCCCTGTTCGGGGATTCCGAGAAAAACCAGGAATATATGGAAACTTTTGGCGGGTATGTTCAGGATGTCTGTCAATCCATCGACCGGCCCGCGCAATTTTTGTTGGACGTGAAAGAAAAAATGGTCCCGGAGTTTTTAAACTGGGCAGTGGAGTCGGTGGATTGGGGGCAATATTCCGCCGTGGGGTTCACGTCCACCTTCAATCAGAACCTGGCCAGTGTGACGTTGGCCAAAGGGATCAAAGAAAAATATCCTGATATTAAAATTTTGTTCGGTGGCTCGAATTTCGATTCCGAGATGGGGCTGGAATATTTTCGCGCTTTTGATTGGATCGATTATGTGGTGCAGGGCGAAGCGGAGCCGGTTTTGCCGCAATTGATGCAAGCCATGCAAAACGGCGGCGAGATTCCCGCCGGTGTCGTGTATCGCCGGGATGGAGAAGTGCATTACCGTGAGAGCACCGAAATGTTTAAGGGCTTTGAAGAATACGGTCCGCCGGATTATGAAGACTACTTCGAGCAATTGCGAAGCATCGATCCCGCATCCCCTCTGCTGGAAAACCCCATCATCCTTTACGAAACGGCCCGGGGTTGCTGGTGGGGTGAGAAGCATCACTGTACTTTTTGCGGACTGAATGCCTCCACCATGAAATTCAGAGCCAGGAGCATTGAGCAAGTCCATGCGGACATCTCGGAGCTATCCAAACGTTATGATACCTTTCGGTTTCGGCTGGTGGACAATATTCTGGAGTTGAGCTATATCGACGGAGTGTTCCAGGAATTTGCCAAAGAAAATTACGACCTGCAGTTTTTTATTGAGGTGAAGAGCAACCTGAACAAACAGCAGATCAAAACCCTGGCCCTGGGCGGCGTCAACGTGATCCAGCCGGGAATTGAAAGCTTCAGCGCCAATCAGTTAAACGACATGGACAAGGGCGTGCGCCCGATGCAGAACATTTTTTTCCTGAAGTGGGCGCTGTATTACGGCGTCGATGTGACCTGGAACATTCTGACCGGGTTTCCCGGCGAGATCGATGCCGATTACCAGGGCCAGATCGACATCCTCCAATCGTTGACGCATCTGCAACCGCCGATTGGCGTCGGCGACCTCTGGCTGGAGCGGTTCAGTCCGTATTTTACCCGCCCTGGTGATTACGGCGTTACGATTAAAGGCCCCAGCGAAGCTTATCCGTATGTATACGATGCCAATAAAATGGACCTGATGAAAATCGCTTACGATTTCGAGTTTGAAGCGGAAAATCAGGTCAGCCCGCAAATGAGTCAAAAATTGAAGGAAACCGTCGCGGAGTGGCGGAGCCGCCATGAATCGGAGCAAGTTCCGTTTCTGTTTTTTACCAAATCGCTGGATTTTGTGACTGTGTACGATGGCCGGTCGGTGAACGAATCCACCAAAACGCGTTTTGAGGGAATTCCGGCGTGGATACTGTCTTATTGCAATGAGAAGCCCATGTCCCTTGAAAAAATACAGGCGCATGTGAAGGAGAAATCCGCGCCTGATAATGTTGAGGAGGAGGCTGTCGCCCAAGCGCTTCATGATTTGGAAGATAAAAAAATAATCTACCACGAACGCGGCAAATACCTGACCCTGCCGCTACCGCACAATTCCCATCTTTAAAATCACTTATAATTGCCGCGTTGGTTTCCATTTTAAAGGGAAATGGTTGTGAATGAGGAAAACAGGCAGGAGAAGGTGCCAGACTTTATCATTAAGCAGGACAATCAATATTCTGTGGGCTGTCAGACCCAAGTGGCCAAAGACTGCCTGCAAAATGGGGAGTTTTGCGACAGTGAGGAGGAAGCTCAGGACTGGGTCGAGGACGAATGCTGGATTTATTCGGGGGAAGGATGGATTTGCCTGAAATGCAACGAGCACCTCATGGGTAGCCTGAGAATGATCCGAAGGATTAAGGGCTTGGATGGAAATGTGAAGGGCCCCGATGAAGATGAGGATTTAGCCACCGGCATCGAAACGGTGAGATAGTCTGAAGGGCACCTCTAAAAACTGACTAAATGTTCTTATATCGTCAATTCAAAGAAGTGTCTTTGTTATAGTGGGACAGGCTTTCCAGCCTGTTCGCACGGGCTGGAAAGGCGGAATTAAATTCCGCACTTCCGCATAAAATTTAAGGATAGGTCGCCCGTGCCACTGATTTAAGAAACTCTTTACAATGTTCAATTCCCTTTTAAAAACTAATTTTTAGAGGTGCCCTGAATTTAAATAAATTAAGAACCCGTGAAAACCACGCTGTTAAACATTGGGTTTGAACTCCCAAACAGGCAGTGGTAATACAGGCAGTTTGAAGCTATATGTTAATAGTTTGAATTAACCGTTTAAAAATTTTTGAAAATGAACTATCATGAAAGCTTATTTTTCGTTGGAGTTCGTTGATTTTTTGATTGATCGAACAGCTTCTAACCACATGATAAATCAGGGTATATAGAATCCAGCTTAAAATAAAGCGCTCACAATTTGAACTTAAACTCCACGCTTAAGCCGTATGCAGACTTGTTGAGGGTGGATTCTATCAATTTATCTTTTAATGGCCCCGGTGTTCTTCTGGTTTGGGTGGAAGGTTTTGGCCCAGACGCTGATTTGTCAAAGAATTTCCGTGGGTTGACATCCTGCCGACATTCCCAATATAATTCCGGGTAATCAAAAAATAACAAAATATTGTTTTGTTGCGCCACCGTGCGTTTCAACACACCTCGATTTGGCAGAGGGGTGGGAGCGATTTGTTCCTTAAAAATTTCAGAGGATGATGGACCCAATGGATAACGGAAAAGAATTTGAAAAGCTTGCTTATGCCAGCCTGGAAAATAATAACCTTCAGGAAGCAGAATCTAATTTTCTGAAAGCTCTGAATTTGATGGGAAAATCTGGAGACGAAACAGGGCAGGCCTACGTGTTGGGCAGTCTGGGAAACATCTGTTTCCAGAACCAACGCCTCGACATGGCAGAGGATTACTATTCCAAATCCCTGGCATTGATGGAAAAGGTGGCGGATGTTAAAGGCATGGAAAGTTCATTGGGCAACCTGGGAAGTGTTTACCTCTATCAGGGAAGCCTGGATAAGGCGGAAGAAAATTATAGGAAGGCGTTAGATCTGATGGTGCAGCAAAAAGATGCTCAGGGGCAGGGGCTTTATTATGAGTATCTGGGCAACGTTCACCTGCAACGGGAGGCGTTTGATTCCGCCAGGGACTATTTCACCAAGGCCTGTGATTGTCTGGATAGCACGAAAGACCAAGATAAAATCCTGCAATTGCAGGAAAAATCCGGTTCCATTGAGAAGCATCCCGGCTACCTGAAAAGCAGAGAAAGCGGATTGCTTTCTGAGATTAAAGAAGTTGCCCAAAAAGGCGATAAGCGTGAATTGCTGAAAAAATATCAGGACCTGGAAGAGATATATTATAAAGGCGCCCGAATGGACAAGGTTGCGGAAACGACTCGATATTCCATTGCTATATTTGAGGAGCTGGGAGACAAGCATTCGGCGGGGATTTGCTATGGAAACCTGGCGACCACTTACCTGCAAATCGGATTGTCCGGTGATTCCAAAAATTTTGATCTGGCCGAAGAAAACTGCAAAAAAGCTTTGGATCTTATTCGGGAAGGGAAGGATAAAAGACGGCAATCCTATTTATTGGGGAGTATGGGAAATATTTGTTTGCACAAGAGGGACTTGGACAACGCCTGGGATTATTACAGCCAATCCCTGAAGACTATGGAAGAGTTGGGCGATGTTTTAGGGGAAGCGCGGAGTTACTCCAATCTGGGCAACGTTAAAACTCTGCAAAAAGATTGGGATGCCGCCAGGGAGAATCATCAGAGATCTCTCGAACTTATGGAAAAGATGGAGAATCGTCCGGGAATCGCTCAGGAGTGCGAGGTTTTAGGAGACATCTTTCTTAAAAAAGGCAATTTGGAGGAAGCTGAAATTCATCTCAGCCGTGCCAGCGCTTTGTTCGATGCCATGAAGGACTCAAAAAGTGTGTCCCAGGTCGAGGAAAAGCTACTTTACATCATGAGCCAACCCGAATACCTGAGCCGGCGGAAAAAGGAACTCGAGGAAGAGCTGAAAAAGCCTGAAGTCGAGAAAGACGATAAATTGAAAATCGCCCTCATGGGTGAGTTGGGCAATGCTCATTATTTGTCTCAGGAGTTTGAAAAAGCGGTTGAAATTTTTAATCAGGTGGTTTCTCTGCAGGAAAAAATAAAAGATGAAGCGGGGTGTGGTGAGACACTGGCAAACCTGGGGAATGTTCAATTCGAGAGCAACGATTCCAAGTCAGCTGAGGAAAGTTATTCTAAGGCCATAAAAATAAAGGAAAATTTACAGGAGTATCAGAGTCTTCCTGAATTGTACCAAAATCGCGCCAAAGCTCTGATGAAGCTCGGTAAGGTCGAGTTGGCAGAAAAAACCGTTAAGAAATCCATCAAGCTGAATCAAAAACTGGGAAACTCTTCGGGAGTTGTCAGCGATTATAGAAACCTGGGGGATATGTCCTTACAGAGAACGGATTGGGCCGGAGCCGAGCAGAATTACTTGAAGGCTCTGGAATTGAATACGGCAGACGGTAATAAGCCGGAAATGGGGGAAGACAACCGGAATCTGTGTACCCTTTACGTGCAAAGAGAGAACTGGGGTCAGGCTGAAAAATATGCCTTGAAAGCCTTTGAAGTTGCCGAGGAACTTAAGAGCCTGCGCGCTGCCTGCTACGATGCCAGGAATCTTGCCAATATATACAGCGAGAAAAAGGACCGGCAGAAACAGGAAAATTATCTGGAAAAAGCCCTTGAAAAATCCAGTGGGTTGAATGACTCGCGAGAAACCTGTTTCGACCTCAGAGCACTAGGGAATTACAATATGGACCGGGGTTATAAAGAAAAAGCGCGGGAAAAATTTCAGGCTTCCTTTGATATCTCAAAAAAAACTGGTGATAAAAAAGAGTTGGCGGAAGATTACCGTAACCTGGGCAATCTTTGCTTTAGCAATGGAGAAAGAGGAAAAGCTGAAGAAAACTATCTGAAGGCGTTGAAATTGACTGAAGAAATTGGCGATAAGGTAGGCTCTGCGCAGGATTTAACTTATATTGGTAATTTGCGTTTTAAAGAAGGTCAATTTGATGAAGCCGAAAATTATTTCGATCAAGCCAGTGAGAATTTTGCTGCGGCGAAAAGCCTGGGCAACCAGATTCAGCTTTGCCTAACGTTGGCACGCATGGAAATGATTGTGAGTCGTAAAGATCCAGCGGATAAATATCTGGATAAAGCCAGGGCCATCGCAAAAGAAATGGGGGACCCTGAACATTTGATGAAGGCGATTCAAGAGATTGATAAGTTGAAAGACTCAATCGACAAAAAATAACGCGATCTCAGTTCATAACCATTTAAATAGTAAGTATTTTTCCTACAAATGGAGTAGGCGGAAATATTCCAGAAACTGGGTGCAAAATGTTTAATACTGCAATTGTAGTTAAATGTGTAAACAAAGTGCTTGTTGCGGAATAATTCGTTTTAAATTTCAGAAAGTAAGGATTTGTAAAGAACTCTAGTTTGATTAATTTATTTTGTTTCAATAGTTTATTGATGGTTTTTTCGGATTGTTTGTCTCAAGGAAATAAAAAACAGGAAGTCAACGGGGAAAATTCAAAAGTTTCCCCCAGATTTCCCCCGAAAAAGTTTAGTGTATTTTCTTGACAACTGTAGGGAAATTAAATATAACGTGAGTCATCTAGGTTAGAAGAAGCAAAAGAAATCCCTGTTAACCAGTGCTATTCACTGCAATTATTACGAAATAGGGTGTATGAAAGTAACCTATAGTCCTCAGCTCATGGAAGAGGCCGTCTTTCGGTATCTGAACCATCACGAACGTTCAGGGTATCGTGCGGATTACGATGAGTATCATTCTCTCGCGGATCCAATATATGAACTGCCTGAAGACGACCGAGAAGAAGCATTTGAAAAGGTTAACCGAATTTTCTTTGTCGAGAAAATTAAATTGGGTGACCATGTATTACGGGCTTTGGAGGCGGTGGGATTAATTCCCAAAAGACAGCGCACCGCAAAGAGAGCGGTCTCCGAAACTCCAGCCATCCCTCAAGCCAGCATAGAATCCCCTTCCTCAGAAACCGATAAAGCAGTCCCGTCAAATACCCCAGACTCCAATAATGATGAGAATTTAGTTGAAGTTGACCCGTCTTCAGTCTCTGAAGTTCAAGAAGAGAATGAAGGCAAGGTCACTTATGATCTCGCTCGGGAATTTGAAGAGAGGATTCAAGCGGTTTTCGTTAAAAGGGCAATTAATAAAGTGGATGAAGGGTCCAACGTTTTATCCCGAACCTCCAACAAACCTATTATCGAGATGCGGGTTTTGGCCAGTCGGTTCAATAATCCTGAAGAAGCTCAAGAGTTGAACGCTTTTCTCATTCATGAGTTCATGCATGCGAAAGACATGGTTGATCCTGAGTTCGACTATGAAGATGCCTTTATTCCCGGCAATCCGTCTGTGAAAAATATGATCACCGCGCGGTTTCGTCTGCTGTGGAATATTTTTGTAGATTCCAGGTTGGAAAGGATGGGGGTCGTTTCTGTTTTGTCCAAGCAGGCAAGGTTTAGAGAGTTCGATAACTTTTACAGGAAGATTCCTGAGAAACAAAGAAAAGGGATTTTTGAAGGGCTTTGGCTTACAGAGAAATTTAATCACGAAGAGCTTCTGTCGATGGCGACCGATCTGGACACCTTGATGAGTAAGTTTGTGGAAGTGAGCGAAATGGGGGCGGAGGAGAGAGATTATATTCATCTTCAGGGTTCGCCTTGTCCGCTTTGTAAATTTCCGACCTATAACTGGGTGGATGATCCAGAGAGTATTTGTGATGAAATGGTCATTGAGGCGATACAGATTGATTTTCCGGATTGGGAAAGCAAGGATGGCGCCTGTGATCGTTGTGTTGAAGTGTATGAGTTAAGAGCCGGCGTAGGGTGAGCCGGATGAAAGTATTGTTGCTAAGTTTAGTTGCGAGTAAGCAGTCTTGGGTATAACTTTAAAAATATTAAGAAGGGGGGACGAAAGTTTTTAGGTTTTTTAGGAAGTGTGTTTTGAGTTGATAGTTGGCTCAATCATTTGATCCATTGGTTATTAATTATTATAACCGAAAAGGAGGGCAAGATTTATGAGGTTAAATAGAAGGAAATTCTTGCAGGTGAGCGCTGGTGTAGCGACAGCTATGGCGTTATCAAGCAAGAAGGTTGGAGCGCAGTTGAAGCCCGTAGTCAAGGTGGGCAATCCTCTGGATTCGTATCCGGATCGGCGCTGGGAAGAAGTTTACCGCGATCAGTATAAGTACGAGCGGTCTTTTACCTATTGCTGTTCTCCGAATGACACCCATCAGTGTCGTGTTCGTGGATTCGTTCGTAATGGCATTTTGATGCGGATCGAGCAGAACTACGATCATCACAAGGTGCGTGATTTGTATGGAAACCAGGCCGACGCGGCATGGAATCCCCGCATGTGTTTGCGTGGTATGACGTATCCCCGACGTGCTTACGGTCCTTATCGGAACAAGTATCCGATGATTCGCGTGGGCTGGAAGCAGTGGGCGGACGACGGTTTTCCGTATCTGGACAAAGAGAACCGGGAAAAATATAAGTTCACGAGCCGAGGCACGGACGAGTTCGTTCGCATGACCTGGGATCAGACCTTCACGTATCTGGCGAAGGGTCACGTAGCGGTTGCTAAGGCTTACAGTGGCGTACGTGGTGCTCAACGTCTGAAGAACGAAGGTTATCAGCCTGAAATGATCGAAGCCATGGGTGGATCTGGTCCGCGTACATTTAAGTATCGTGGCGGCATGGGTCTTCTCGGCGTTATCGGTAAATACGGTGTTTACCGTCTGGCCAATCAGGTAGCTCTTCTGGACTCGATCATTCGTGGTCGCGGTCCCGGCAAGGTATTGGGCGGACGCGCATGGTCCAACTACACCTGGCATGGCGATCAGGCTCCGGGACATTCCTGGACGCATGGTATGCAGACCTCTGATATCGACTTTGCGGATCATCGTTATGCGAAGCTGACCATTCAGTGGGGTAAGAATCTGATCGAGAACAAGATGCCTGAAGCGCATTGGTACACCGAGATCATGGAGCGCGGCGGTACGCTGGTATCTATCGCGCCGGAGTACAATCCTCCTGCGACGAAAGCTGACTACTGGGTTCCGGTACGGGCTGGATTGTCTGACATCTCCATTTTCCTCGGTGTCGCTAAGATCATCATGGATGAAGGCCTGGTCGATATAGATTACGTTAAAGACTATACCGACATGCCTCTTCTGGTACGAACGGACAACTTGATCCGCCTGCATCCAGAAGATTTCATTCCTGGTTATAAGGTTCAACCGTTGCCGAAGGATGGCTTCACCACCAAGTGGATGAAGAACTTCAACCGCGACAAGATGCCCGATTTCACCGTATGGGATATCAATACCGACAAACCGGTTGCGATCACCCGCGAGGACATCGGCGCTAAAATGAGAAAAAAGAACATCGATCCTGCATTGGACGGTGTTTATGACATCAAACTCGTGAATGGCAAGACGATCACTGTCATGCCTCTTTACGAGATGTATAAAGTCCATCTGAAGGACTATGACATCGATACTGTAAACCAGATCAGTCATGCTCCTAAAGACCTGATTCTGCGTCTGGCTCGCGACATAGGCACGATCAAGCCTGTCGAGATCCATTACGGAGAGGGTATCAACCATTACTTCCATGCAACGATGCATAACCGGGCGTCTTATGTGCCCCTGATGCTGACTGGTAACGTAGGACCGAAGGGTTCAGGGTCTCACACCTGGGCAGGTAACTACAAAGCCGGCAACTACCAGGGATCGCATTGGTCGGGACCCGGATTCGCAGCGATGGTTGCGGAAGATCCTTTCAATACAGTCCTCGACGCTTCCAAGAATATCGACTGGAAGAACGTCAAGGGTTATTTGAAGGGTGAGGAAGTCAGCTACTGGGCGCATCGTGATAAGGCGCTGATCGTCAATACCCCACGGTATGGTCGAAAAGTATTCACGGGTCGAACCCATATGCCGACACCGACGAAGCTGGTATGGTTCGTTAACGTGAACGTCATCAACAACGCGAAGTGGTTCTACGAGCTGGTGTTCAACACCAACAACAACGTAGACATGATCGTGGCTCAGGACATCGAGTTCACGGGTTCCTGTGAGTACTCGGATATCGTGCTCGCGCCGAACTCATGGGCCGAGTTCGAAAGTTACGAGATCACATCCGCGTGTTCGAATCCGTTTCATCAGATCTGGGGCGGAACCGGCATCAAGCCGATTTTCGACACCATTGATGATAACTTGATCCATCGCCAGTTCTCTCGCCGATTGGCTGAAGTTACCGGTGACAAGCGTTTCGCCGATCATATGAAAGTATATGAGGGTGAAGCTCCCAACCGGACGAAAGCGATGATCCGTCGCTTGTTCACGACGTCTACCACAGGAATGGGTTACAACATCGATGACATCATCAACGGCAAGTACGGCGAGCCGGGTGCGTGTCTGTTGTTGTTCCGGACCTATCCTAGGTCTCCCTTCTGGGAGATGTACACGGAGTCCAAACCGTTCTATACGCCTAATGGCCGCATCCAGTTCTACAACGATGAGCCGGAAGCGATCGAGTTCGGTGAAAACTTCATCGTTCACAGAGAAGGCCCTGAAGCAACGCCTTACCTGCCGAACGTCATTGTTTCAACCAACCCCTACATCCGCCCGGATGATTACGGGATTCCGGAAGACGAGCAGGATCCGGATCTTCGTCATGTCCGCAACATCAAGAAGCCCTGGTCTTCCGTACGAACGACCAAAAACTTCTTGTGGGAGAAGGGTTATCGTTTCTACTGTGTCACTCCAAAATCCCGACATACCGCGCATTCGTCATGGGCGACGACTGACTGGAACATGATCTGGAACAACAACTTCGGCGATCCTTATCGAATGGATAAACGATCTCCTGGTGTTGGTGAGTGGCAGGTACACATGAATCCGTTCCTGTGTAAGGATCTTGGAATCAATGATGGTGACTATGTATATTGTGACGCGAATCCCGCGGATCGACCGTACATGGGTTGGAAACCTTCAGATCCAAGGTACAAAGTGGCACGTTTGATGCTGAGAGCCAAGTACAACCCGGCATATCCGTATCACACCACCATGATGAAGCATGCGACGTGGACTGGTACAGAGCGAACCGTCAAGGCACATGAGGAACGGCCTGACGGACGCGCGATGTCAATGACGACGCCGTATCAATCAAACTTCAGGTACGGTGGACAACAGTCCATCACCCGATCCTGGTTGATGCCGATGCATCAGACGGACAGTCTGTTTCATAAGGCAAAATCCAAGATGAAGTTCCTTCACGGTTACGAGGCTGACAACCACGCGGTCAACGCGGTCCCGAAAGAGACATTGGTTAAATTCTCGAAAGCTGAGGACGGTGGATTACATGGTAAAGGACTCTGGGAGCCCGTACGAACCGGGTATACGCCTGAGTCACCGTTGAAAGACCGATTTGCAGAGATGTACCTGGCAGGACAGTACATCCGCGTGAAGATCTAGTCACGGGGGCGGGCCCTTGTGGGCCCGCCCTGCATTGTTGGAAATTTAACGGAACTTAACACGCAAGCTAAGGAGGTATGATAATGCCTGAAGTCTATAACTGGCAATTGGGTCGCATGGCTACATATGTCTACGAGGAGAAACATCCGAAAGAGCAGTTTACGTTCGTATTCAATACGAATCGGTGTATCGCCTGTCAGACCTGTACCATGGCTCACAAATCCACCTGGACCTTTTCCAAGGGCCAGGAGTATATGTGGTGGAACAACGTAGAAACGAAACCTTACGGCGGTTACCCGCAGTTCTGGGACTGGAAGATTCTGAAGATGCTGGAGCAGTCCAATCCCGGTCAGAACGTATGGAACGTTCGTAAGACGTCGAACAAAGCGATCCACGGCGTATACGAAGGAGTAACGATCTTTGAAGCGCCTGCCAAGATTGGTTTGAATCAGCAGGCGGTCGGTTACGTACCGACGGACGAAGAGTGGCGTTTCCCGAACTTCGGAGAAGACACCGCTCACGGCCGTGAGTTCACCCAGTCCCGCGAAGGAACATTTGGCGGCGACAACGGTGTGAAATCGGTATTGCCCGAGCATAAAATATGGTTTTTCTATTTACAGCGCATCTGCAACCACTGCACCTATCCTGGCTGTCTGGCAGCTTGCCCGCGTAAGGCAATCTACAAACGTCAGGAAGACGGGATCGTTCTGATCGATCAGTCCCGATGCCGTGGTTACAAGAAGTGTGTTGAGCAGTGTCCTTACAAAAAGCCGATGTTTCGCGGCACGACCCGGATCTCCGAGAAGTGCATCGCCTGTTACCCCCGAATCGAAGGATTGGATCCTTTGACCGAGGGTGATCAGATGGAAACGCGTTGTATGGCGGCTTGTGTGGGCAAGATTCGTTTGCAGGGCCTGGTGAAAATCGGCAGCAACGGCGAATGGGCGCATGATCCTGATAATCCACAGTATTATCTGATTCGGGATCGTAAAGTCGCACTGCCGTTGTACCCGCAGCTCGGAACGGAGCCTAACGGCTACTATGTACCGTCTCGTCACGTTCCCAGGGCCTACTCGCAGCAGATGTTCGGACCTGGCGTCGATCATTCGATCGATCAGTACATGGTTCCGGATCGGGATCTGTTGGGAGTGCTTCAACTTTTCAGAACGACCCAGCGCATCATCTTCAAATGGAAACGTGAGCCCGGTCCGAAGATTTTCGAGACCAATATTCACGGCAAGAAGTTTGAGATGTATAACGATACTGTTATCGGGTTTAACAGGAAGGGTAAAGAAATCATCCGTGTTACGGTTGAGGAGCCCTTCTATGTACGGCCCGAGGAGCATCCCGGCGCGATCTAAGGAGTATGAAGCGAAGGCGAAGCTCAACGATTGGACACTGAAGTATGAGTATTTCCGGCAACTCCGGGGCAGGGCTCAAACCCTGCCCCGAAGGGGCGGTAACCTGCGGTATTTGGAGATGAATTGATATGGTTGATATTGTTCAAGCAACTGATCCTATGTTGGCAAAACTGGGTGAAACGGGCACTCTTGATGAGCTTAAGGAGCAGAGAATTTCTTTGCATCTTGCCCGGGGAAGAGCATATGACATTTTGTCACGTGCTTTAAGCTACCCATGGAATCGAAAGTTTTTCAGGCCCAAGTCCTTGATGGAAGCGATGGACATTGTGATTGTGGATGAGGATGATTGGAAGCAGGTGGAATCCATTGTTAAAGGATTCAGCAAATACCTGCCGAAAATGACCATCGCGCAAGTGCAAAAAGAATATGTCCATGTTTTCGGACACGCTGTTTCAATGGAATGCCCTCCATATGAAATGCAGTATGGAACAGAAGGTGGCATTCAATCGCAAACGGACGTGTTGATTCAGCTGGGTGGGTTTTATGAAACTTTTGGTTTTGAATTGCCAAGAAATCAGTCTAAAGAGCGAGTCGATCATGTTTCCATCGAATTGGCCTTCATGTATTACATGAGCTTTAGGACTGCTTATGGAATACAGCATGGTCATGAAGAACGGAAAGTAGGGGTTCTGCTAAGCAGCATGAAAAAGTTTTTGCGTAACCATCTGGGACGCTGGACACCCTTGCTTTGCATCTTTACCGCCAGGAAAGCCGAACGTGGATTGTATAAGGATATTATAGATATATTGTCAATCTTCATTAAAAATGAAATGACATTGTTGGATGTCCAGGCTGTTAAGGTTGAAGAGCCTGAATATCGATCATTATCTTATAGTATGGAAAACGATCTGATTGCTAATGCTCCTGCTGAATGTGAGCCGAGGTAGAAGCTTCTCGTCAAGTCCAAGGATTCAACTATCTGCTAACGAGGAGGATTGATTGTGAATACGAAGAAACCATTATTATTAATTTTCATGAGCTTTTTTCTGTTTGGAATGTTTGTATCCAATGTGGGTGCAACAACCATTCAGGCATTGAAAATACAGGGCGACATTCCCACGGATCCGACTGACCCATTTTGGTCTCAATACGGTCCTACCAAGGGAAAGCATCTTGTTATTGATCTCGACCCACAGATGATCACCAATCCCATGTGGCCGAACCCGGCTACAAAATGGGTAAACGTGAAAGCTGTGAACAATGGTAAGGAAATCGCTGTTCGATTGGAATGGACCGATGCTACCAGAAACGACGTCATGGTTCAGTCTCAGCAGTATAAGGACCAAGCGGCGGTTATGTTTCCTGTGAATCAGGCTGGCGAAGAGCCTCCCTTCACCATGGGTGGAGAGGGTGAACGCGTCAACATCTGGCAATGGAAAGCGACCTGGGACAAAGAGGGCGCTGGATCTGCCGGAAATACGGGTATGGCTGATATGGAAGACCAATATGGAAATATGGCCATGGGCTCTGGTAGTTACTACATATATGAACCCGATGGAAAATTGGGTGGTATCGACACAAAGCATGAGTCAGGCAGTAAATCCGCACGGAATGCAACTGGGTCCGAAACAACCGGAACCGGTGACATCACCAAGCGGAGCACTTATGTTGACTTTGGTATGGGCAAAAATGAGGGTGTTTATAACACTGGTCGGGCAACCGGCAACATTCTTTCCGATGCCAGCATGAGAGTATCTCCTGTTGAAGATCTTAATGCAGAAGGGTTCAGCACATTGACGACCCAGGCGCATCAGGATGTAATGGGTGCCGGCAACTGGAGCAACAACCGCTGGGCGGTTGTGTTCAAGCGTGCTTTGGCTACCGGTGACGAGAACGATACGCAGTTCAAATCGGGTAAAACCCCGATGGCGATGGCCGTATGGAATGGTCAGAATAAAGAAAGAAACGGTCAGAAAGGTGTCACCCAGTGGCATGAGTTGAAATACTAAGCTCTCTGATTGCAGGAATTAACCCAGAGACAAGCCGTCACCGGCCTGTCTCTGGGTTTTTTTTTGCCTCTTTTCACCCTTCCCCTAAAACCGCTTGTGAAATTTGTTCAATTTCTTTTTTTAAAGAAATCCCCAACCTGAATAAACGCATCTAAAAGGAACTATAAGGGAATGGTTCCCATCTATTCCCGAATTTGTACGGGAACCGTTCACGTAATAAACTCGACAATCAATTTTTTAGACTCAACCGGGCGTTTATTACCAGGCACCATTGAATCGCTTAGCCGATTATCTGATTTTATCCAAAACTTTTATTTGCATATTTGGTTTTGGGGCCTGCCCCGCATTCGGTGGAGTTTTTTTGAATCCCTAGTCTGCATCACTTTACTTTTGTGTTGGGTCGTAATAAGGCCCCCGAGGGTAATATGAGAAGCAGGCCGGAGTTTAATGCCCCATGTTCATATTTGATCCCCTGAATCAAGGCCTGGAATTGCTCTCACAAAGGGAGCTGCAAAGGGCAGAGCATTTGTTTTTGAGCATAGTTAATGATCCTTATTCTCAAAGGGATGAGTTAAAACAAGCACGAAATTACTTAAAAGATATTCGGGCCTGCCAGACAGGAGCGAAAACCCTGAACTTTGACAGCTATAAGAGAATTGCGAACACAACTGATATTTCCCTGGAAAAAATCAGCAAGATTTTGCAAGAACTCTATTTTCTTCCCATTCGAACTTACGAAGAGTTTGATCTAGCGATCTCCAATAGTATTCCCCCTGTCATCAATCGGTTAAAGCAAATCAAAATCCGGGACATTGTGGCTCGAGACGAACTTTTCGAGAAGATTGAAAAAGGCGGGATTTTGTCCATTAAACTCCAGTTGCGCGAGAGAAATGCCAAAAATTGCAATGATATTCAAGAATTCGCAGTCTATCGATGGAAAACCATTTTCAGGAAATTTATTGAGCAGATCAACCCCATTCTTCTAGAGAGACATCTGGAACTTTTAGAATATATTTTAGAAACCGAAGAAGTGGAACTGCTGGAGGATCCCAAACTTAATATTTTGACTTCTAAATATCGATGGATTCTTGAGTCGACTCTTAAAATAAAATGGTTTTTGCTTCGCAGTTACTTTTTTAAGGCGAAGTCTGAAATCCAGGCTCAGTTTAAGAAAAAGGAAGGAACAAGAAAATATTGGGAAGAAGTTAAATATAAAAAAATTCAAATTTTTGAGAGTTGTGATTTTCAAGAATCGAGCATTCAAAAATTTTTATATATTGATAAATTAAACTATAAGACCCTTGAGGAAATCCATAATTTCGCACAAGAGTTGGGACTGAATTTAGCTCCCAGAGACGTCAGTCTGGCATTGCGCGGGGTGAATAAGGCCAAGGATCATATTCGTGAACGTGGCGGAAATTTAATGGGTCGCCGTAAGGGATTTCAGGATCAATTAATTGATCTTGGATTTTCCCACAAGAACTCCTATCAAATCGCTAGGCAAGCCAAGAAGTCCAACAGCCACCAGATTTCCGAAGCTTTTGAATTTGCCTTGCAGGTGGCTCAGGACGAAATTTACTGGTACCGGATTCCACCTCAATCCCCTAAGATTAAGGAAGCCATCGAGGCACAATGTTGCAAGCATTTGAGCACGGTTCGTATTCATTTATTTGAACGTGGACGGTTGAATAAATTACTCCTTCAGGCTGGAAAATCCCTTATTCGCCAATACATGATTAAAATCTATGGGGAGAATGTCGTTAACCTGCATTGTTATTTTCGTCTGGAAACGATACATCAATATTACAAGTTGAAGTTTTTTGAATATCATGCCGAGCAGGTTCCCAGCGTATCTGAATTGATCAAGATCAGTCGCAAGGAACTGCAACCTCTTCTCCGTGAAGGATTGAAGGAGTTTATCACTAAGAAGCGCTTAACGATCCCTGAAGATCTTTTGACTGCGCTTGAGAAGCACCGGTCGATTACGTTCTGGGAGGATTCCTATACAACGGTTGAGGAAAAACTATTGCTTAAGTTCTGGTTTTTGAAAGACCATGGGGTTTCAATAACGCCAAGTTTGGTGCAAAAGGGGGTTTTCCTGCCTGGATTTGATTTGTGGGGATTTTTAAAAAGTCAGTCGTCCGAATGCAGTAGCTGATTGAGGCGGCTTTGCATGTCTTTTAAGGGCATGAGATCGCCCTTTTTAGAAGCGGCGGCGATTCCCTGCCGATAGACTTCGATCGCTTCCTCGTTTTTTGACAACTTTTCCAGATTTTTCCCCAACAGCAGATAAGCCGCAGAGTAATCCTTATTTTCCTGAATGACAATTTGTAGCGGTGGCAAGGCTTTTTCGTATTGTCCCGTTTCCAGATAAATGGAGCCCAGGCCGAAGTTGGCAACCTGATCTACGGGGTCGATTTCCAGAACCTGTTCAAACATTCCGACCATTCTTTCCCGTTCGATCTTTTCTTGCGCGGCCATTTTTTCTTTTTTCTTTTTGGCCATATTATTCTCCACGAGCCGTTCAAATTCTATGGCTGTGGCCTCGCCCTTTTCCAACTCTGCATCTTCGATGCGACCCTGCTTCATGTAATAGATCGATAAATTGGAATGCGCCATGATTTCGGTGGGATCGATTTCCACCAGTCGCTTCATCAGGGCAATGGCTTCGTCCAGCTTGTCCTGCCTGGAAAGAAAAACCCCCAGGGCTTCATAAGCGGCGGCATTTTTTGGGTCCAGATCAATGGCTTCCCGGAGAAGGGCGATCGGTTGATCGAGATCGTCACTTTCTTTATAAATTTTTAACGCCTGGTCCATAATCCGTATGGAGTGGTCTTTTCGGGTCTGGGGTTGGTAAAAAGGCGTCAAGCTGGTTTTTACCTTGAATGGGAGTCCATCAATGGTCACTTCCATGTCCACGTCGGGGCTTCTATGCTCCTTTTGAATGTAAGCGAGCGCGATATTTTTGCTTAGGGAAAAGGAATAAGCCGAGCTTTTTACAGTGCCGATTTTTTTATTCTTTAAAAGGATGACACCCTCGCTGGGAGGCAGGGAATCTCCTTCTATAATCAGTCCCATGAGGGCAACACTGGGAGCGCCATAAGTTTTGATTCGGGCGATGACCTCCTGACCAATGTAGCAACCCTTGTTATAACTTACAGACGAATGTTCCAGACCTGTTTCCGGGAGGATATTTTTTTCGCTGATATCTTTGTTGAACAGGGGAATGCCCGCTTCGATTCTGAGGACCTCGACGGTCTCGGGGCTGACAGATACCGGAACCCATTTGTCATCAGCTTGTTCAAAACCTGCGATTAAACTTTCCTTTTGAGAGGGATCACAAGCGAGAATATATCCTTCCTCACCGGTCAGGGATTTGTTGATAATAACAACATCATTTCCCTGATAGTTAAAACTGCCAATGGAGTTTAGCTTTTCAGGCACTGATATCTCTTGAACAAGGTTTTCGAGTATCAGGGCGCTTTTGGGGCCCTGTAAGGCGAGCAGGCTATCGTTTAAAGGTTGGACATGAACGTCTTCACGAAAAAGGTAGCTGTCAAGGTGTTTTAGAAATGTTTCTTTAAGCTGAGACTCCAGCAGAAAAATGACCGAGTGGTCTCCGTTGCGATGTATGGAGAAGGAGGCGATGAGGCGGGCCTTGCGATCGACGATGGCGCTGTTCTGGCCTTGGCCTTCTTCCAGTTGGAGGACGTTATTAGTGGTCTGGGTCTGAAAATAGGTGAAAATATCTTTACCCGTAGCCTGAACCAGGCACCATGCATCCAGAGGAAACAGCCCGCAGTGCTCGCGGACTTTTTCGTGCTCGTCTTTTATGTTAATTGTGGTTTCCATAGAGATAAGAAAAAAAACGCATTTGACAAATTTCAAACGCGCTTTTTTGAAAGACTAAATTCAGTCCATCGTTTCCTCTTTAAAGAGGAGGAACAACCCGACGGTGGTGAAGATTATTTATTGGGTCTCTCAGAATCAAGCGATGGAAAACGATTCTCCGCAACCACAGGTGGAAGTTGCATTGGGATTGGAAAAAACAAAGCCCTTGCCCTGAAGTCCGTCATTAAAGTCCAGTTGCATATTCTTCAGGTAAATCATGCTCTTCGCATCCATGAATACTTTGAATCCCTCAAAATCAAGGATAGTATCGCCTTTTTCCGTAGGGGTGAAGTTCAGTTCATAAGAAAGCCCGGAGCAGCCGCCGCCTTTAACCCCAAGTCGAAGTCCGATTTCGGGTTTGCCTTCAGCCGCGACCAGTCTTTTTACCTCTTCGCAAGCTTTGGGAGTGATTTTTACAAAATCCGAAACTGTGGCCATTACTGCCTCCTGTGAAAAGTAAAATCCTGAATACCCTGACTTAGATAGTTTGAGTGCGACTAAAGATTCACCCATTATACGTGAAATAAAAATAATTCTCCATCCTCACTGAAATGTGTTTGTTTAAGTTGTTCATATTTTGCTTTAATAGCAATAAATTCAATTAGTTATGTGGACGTTTTTTGCAGATTTTGTTTGTGGTATGATGGTCGTCAAGTGAAGCCAAAAGTTAGAACCTTTTGCTGGATTTTGAATCCAATAACCTATTAGGGGATCAAACACGAATCGTTGAGGGGAGAAAAATAGTATAATGATAAGCATTGAGGATTTAGTCGGGCTGATAACAAGTAAGATCGCCGATGCGGAAGTCAACGTCATGGACCGGACGGGGATGAAGGACCATTTCATGGTTCATGTGACATCGGAGATTTTTAAAGACCTGGATCTCATGGCGCGGCACCGGGCGGTTCAGGAAATTTTGACCCCCGCCATGCAGGATGGAAGAATTCATGCCGTTGAAATCAAAACCGCCACCCCGGAATAACCTGTGGTTATTTGGGATGGCGTTATTTAACATTTATAAAAAAAATTAGAAGGAGTTTTCGAATGGCCGGTATTGATGATCAGATTAAAGAAGAAATCGCAAACAACAAAATTCTTATTTATGGAAAAGGCACCAAAACGGCTCCGCAATGCGGATTCACCGCAGAGACCGTTCAGTTTTTCAACAAATATGGATATCCATTTGAAGTCGTTAATGTTTTAGAGAATATGGACAAGCGTGAAGCTCTGAATAAAATGACCAACTGGCCCACACTGCCAAAGGTATTTATCGACGGAAAATTTTACGGCGACACCGACATCCTGGATGAAATGGAAACCAAGGGAGAAGTGGAACCTTTGCTGAAAGTTGCTTTTGGCGACTAAACGTTCTTAATTCACTTTAAAACTCTACCCTTGAGGTTGGCATGCCAGATGAACTAGAAGTTGGGGACCGTGCGCCGTCGTTTGATTTGCCTGCGGTTTATGGTTACAAAGCGGGGGCCACAAGTCCTTCTGCGGAAGAAAAAGTTCATATCAAGCTGAAGGACTTTGAAGATAAAAAGTGGGTTGTCCTGGCGTTTTACGCCCAGGACAGCAGTCCTGAAGATACGCGTCTCATGATCGGTTTTAATGAATGGAACCGCAAGTTCAAAACCCGTGAAGTCGAGGTAATGGGGTGCAGTTGGAACGGAGTGAATGCTCACCAACAGTTCATTGAAGTGTATCAATTGGGTTTCACGTTGCTGGCCGATGAGTACAAAAAGGCGACGGATTCCTATGGAGTCATCAAAGAAATCGATGATTTGGGAACGATGGTGAAGGTGATCGAAAGAACAACCTTTGTCATTGATAAAACCGGCATGATCCGCGGCATATGGCGTAATATTGAGGATCTTCGGGAACATCCCAGAGAGATTTGGGAATTTATTCAGAAGGAAAAGAAATAACCCCCCTCCCGGTTTCATCTCTAGCGCAGGGGCGGGCTGAATAACTACAGGCCCTTGCGGGTTTTTTCCGCGTAGGTTGTGCAAATGGTTTCGCGGATTTCTTCCAGCATACTTTCTCCATCTTTAGTGTTTGAAGAATCCGTGTAAACCGGCGGGGAAATAATAATGCGTATGGGGCCGGGGGTGATGACGAAGCTGTTTTTTTTAATGATGTTTCCCGTTCCAATGAGTGTCACCGGGACCATGGGCGCTTTGGCCCGAACGGCCAAAAGTTGACTTCCCTTCTTAAAAGGACCGATGGTCCCATCCTCCGACCGCGTGCCCTCCGGAAAAATCACCACCGAATTTCCCTGTTTTACTTTTTCAACGGTTGCAACGAAGGATTGGTACGCCTTTTTTTTATTACTCCGATCCACGCTGATATATCCCGCCGCTTTCATCGACCAACCCACGAATGGTATGCGAAACAGGCTGGACTTGGCCACCCATCGAATTTGCACGGGCAGATAACCCGAAAGCGCAAAAATATCGAAAAAACTTTGATGGTTGGCAATGAATATCTGGGCTCGGTCCTGTAAAATATTTTCAATGCCGATAATTTCAACGGGGCTGCCGCTGAATTGGCAGAGCCAGCGGGCCCACAGGCTGGAGACTCGGTGCGAACGGTTGCCGCTACGGTCCACACAGGCTGCCAGTAGTGCACAGGTTCCAAGTATGGGGGAAAGAAGTGCGATTAAAATCCAGAATTTGAGGGTGTTAAAAAATTGTACTAAAAACTTCAAAGTCCATCTCTCTTTTTCTATTGTTGATCGGTGCTGGTTATAATCCAGTGAAAAAATTTATGGCCCCCATTAAAAAATGGATACCAGAGATTGTGTTGTTCCTGATCCTCTTCTCCGTGCAAAACGTTTGGGCCTGGGGACCGCCAGCGCACAGGATTGTGGGTGAAATAGCAGATAGCCACCTTTTGCCCTCAGTGAAGATCAAAATTGAGAAAAATTTTAGCATAAAGAAATTATCCGATGTTGCGAATTGGGCGGATACGATCAAGAAAAAGCGATCGCAAGGTTCCTGGCATTATTGTAATATTAAGGAGTTGAACAGGTCCTATGACAGGGACCGGGATTGCTCTCATGGCGCTTGTGTGGTTGAAAAAATTTCGGAATTTGTCCACATCCTTCAGGGGAGGGGGCATTCCAAAAAAGAGGGCAGGGAAGCGTTGATGTATCTGGTGCATTTTGTCGGAGACATTCATCAACCACTGCATCTGGGCAATGCCAGAGACCGTGGGGGCAATAATATTTCCTTGAGCTTTAAAGGGCGACGCACGAACCTGCACGCTCTGTGGGATGGCGGCTTGATTTACCTTGCCGGAAAAAGTCTGGTACAATACGCGAGCGATTTGAGTCGCCGGGTCACCGACAGGGAGGCCGACGACTGGAATCAATCGCATGTGACTGAGTGGGCTAATGAGTCGCGGGTTTGGGCTCTCGATCATGCCTATGTTTTAGAGAGGGCGGACAGTGGAACCTTGTCTAAAAGGTATATTGAAAAAAGCCGGGAAATTATTGATTTGCGGTTGACCCAAGCGGGAGTTCGCCTTGCGGGTTTGTTGAATCGTTTGTTGAAATAAACCCGGGATGCCGCAACGGATAAAGTGGAGTCCATTTTGAACGAAGAAAGTACGTTTTATTTTAAGCAGTTGCTTTGCGGTCAGGATATTGCCAAGGCCGATTCCTCCGCCAAACAGATGGCGAATTTTGTGTATTTACTGGGCGACCGCGAAACGAGCGAATGCGTTGTGGTGGACCCGGCCTGGGATATCGACGGCATTCTTGACGTCGTGGAACAGGAGGGCATGAAGTTGACCGGGGCGTTGGTGACTCACTACCATCCCGATCATGTTGGCGGAGAGATCTTTGGCATCGAGATCACCGGGCTTGCAGAATTGATGGAAAAAGTTTCTGTCCCCATTTATGTGAATAAGCATGAAGCCGAGGGTTTGAATCAGGTGACCGGAATCTCCCTCTCAGACATGCGTAAGCTGGACGGGGAGGACACCGTCCGTGTTGGGTCAGTGGAGATCTCCTGCTTGCATACACCGGGGCATACGCCAGGGTCTCAATGCTTCCGGGTTAAGGATACCCTTGTAGCTGGGGACACTCTATTTCTACAGGGATGCGGCCGTGTGGACCTGCCGGGAGGCAACAGTGAGGAGCTGTTTCGGACGCTCACCCAGCGTCTGGCAAAAATTCAGAACGAGATCATTCTTTATCCGGGACATAATTATGGAGGAAAATCTCATGCTCCTATGGGAGAAGTTCGAGAAAACAACTCCTATCTCAAAATCAATCGGCTTGAGGATTGGTTTCAGGTCATGGGGTGGTAGGGGCCATCCCAACTCGAACCTCATTTAATGGTCTTGCATATGGTGGGCAAATAACCTAATTTATATGGGTTGATTTAATCAGGTCGCATCCAACCCACTTGGCTCGGAGGTATCATGCGTTCCATTTTATCTATGTTTTCCAAATCTCCTTTCCGGCCTTTGGCGAGCCATATTGAAAAGGTCAGAGCGTGTGTGGGGCAATTGAAGCCCCTGTTCGCGGCCTTGGAAGGCCATGACTATCAGGGGGTGATGGACATCTCCGAGGTCATAGTCAAATTTGAGCACGAAGCGGATTCCATCAAGGACCAGATCCGCCAATCTTTACCGCAAAGCGTTTTTTTGCCGGTGGATAAGCGCGATTTCATGCACCTCTTGTCAGCCCAGGACGATATTGCCGATTCCGTCGAAGACCTGGCCGTTCTTCTCCGCATCAAGAATCTTGAAACTCCGGACCAGATAAGGGAACCTTTAAAAAATCTGGTGAATCATGTTGTAAAAACGGCCAATATGGCATGTGACCTGATCTGTGAACTGGATGCCCTGCTGGAAGCATCTTTTGGCGGAGCGGAGGCGGAAAAAGTGGAGAAGGCAGCTGCTGAGTTAGGGACGGCCGAGTGGGAAGCAGACCGCAAACAATTTTTACTGGCGCAACAGCTGTTTTCCCTTGGGGATCAGATAAAAGCTACTGATTTATTACTGTGGAATGAGGTTTTAAAAAATCTCGGATCTGTTTCTGATAAATCGGAGAAAATCGGTAAAATCCTTCGTCTTTTCATTGCACATTAACCCACCCTGTTCACACTATAATTCCCCAACTTGATCCCGGAGTTTTTTTTTGGATTTTAACACCATACTTTTAGCCGTTGCGATTTTAGCAGGTGTGTACATGGCCTGTAATATTGGCGCCAATGATGTTGCCAATGCCATGGGAACCAGCGTCGGTTCAAAAGCCCTCACTTTTCAGCAGGCCATAATGATCGCGGCGGTGGCGGAATTTGCGGGAGCATTTTTAGTCGGCGGGCATGTTTCCGATACCATTCGTAAAGGTATATTGGACCCGGTAATTTTTCAGGACACTCCGCTACACCTGGTCTATGGAATGATCGCGTCCCTGGTGGCCGCCGGTGTCTGGCTACACATTGCAAGCTCTCTGGGATGGCCGGTGTCGACCACCCATTCCATTGTGGGTGCGGTGGTGGGTTTTGGGATCGTTGCCGGTGGATGGGATGCCTTGAACTGGGTCCAGGTTGGTAAAGTCGTTCTCAGTTGGATCATTTCGCCGGCGCTTGGGGCTTTGGTTTCGTATCTGCTATTTCGTTTCCTCAAGCGACAGATTTTTAGTACCCGCAATCCCCTGCAGCACACAAAAGAAATTCTTCCCTACCTGGTTTTTCTTGTTTTTGTCATATTATCTCAGTCAATGGTTTACAAAGGGCTAAAAAATCTTCATCTGGACCTGCAATTCAGTCAGGCCGCCGTGATTTCCATTGCGGTGGGGTTCATCGCATTTTTTGGGGCGAAATTTTTGGTTCCGACGAATAAGGATCATCGTGGCGAAAATTTGCAGACACAATTTGTGGGAACAGAGGCCATTTTTAGATACCTGCAGGTTATCACCGCGTTTTATGTGGCTTTTGCGCATGGTTCCAACGACGTGGCCAACGCGGTGGGGCCGCTGGCGGCTGTGGTTTCCATCCTCAAGGAAGGTTCCGTGCAAATGAAGGTGGAAATGCCGCTTTGGATCCTTGGGATGGGCGGCGCTTGTATCGTTCTCGGGCTTTTGATATGGGGAAGACGGGTGATGCAAACGGTGGGCAAAGAGATTACCGAAATGACTCCATCACGCGGATTTTGCGCAGAATTCGGCGCTGCCACCGTTGTTCTGATTTGTTCCAAACTGGGATTGCCCATTTCGACAACTCATACATTGGTAGGGTCTGTGGTTGGGGTCGGGTTGGCGCGGGGGCTTCCTACCTTAAATCTGTCCATCATAAAAACAATTTTTGTTTCCTGGGCGGCTACCATTCCATTTACGGCGGTTTTTTCGATAATTTTTTTCAAGATGATGCTTTTCATCTTTCCTTGAGACCGCGGCAGGACGGCACCCAGCCAAAGGGAGTTTCTTTAGAAAACCCGCTGAAAAAAATGAGGAAGAAAAGTCGAGTAACAGCCCTCAATTAGTCTGACCGCTTTAAAGCGATCTAAAACTATTAAGGAACTACAGCGCCTGGACCCATTGAGGGTCCAAGCGAAGTCTTGCTCATGAACCCTTCCTCAGTTGTAATTCTTCTTCGCCAGATATTCAGGAAGAGTCCATTCAACAGAGTCTGAATCCACGCTGTAATGGCCGAGGGCGCCACAATAGGGACAATGTTCTATGCCGTGATCATAATCAATCGTGATTGCGCTGTCATGTTCACAAAACTTCCGCTTGGCTTCTGCGGGTTTGTCTTCATTAAACCAGCCTTTTGAAATATTTAAGTTCTTCATAGTACTTTTTTCTCCTTAAGACAAAGCTTCTAACTTTTGTTTCGAGAAAACAAACCCTAAGATTTCAAAAATTATTTTCCTAGCAATTCACTACTACAATAAACATTTTAAAGGAAAGATGGCAAGCTGACTAGGAAAATAATGTTCCAATATTGTTTCAGTATGTGGATATTCCGTTAAGGAGACTCCGTAAAGCTTTCTTCTGTAATATCTTCCCCCATTGGCGGCCCAGGGGGAGGGAAAAAACTATCTTTATTTGTGGCGCTGGAAGAGCCCGAGAGGTGGGTTTCCGGCTTTGGAGCGGGAGCCAGATCTTTAGGGATAATGGTCCGGTTGACTAAAATGGTGTAAATCAACACTAAAATCAATAAGGTTAAAATAACCAGTTTTTCCAAGTGTTGCACGTTTTTTATCCAGAAGTCGGGGAGAGTTAGTATCAAATTACCTTATTTGAAGAAAAAAAACAATCGGGCACTCGGTGAGGCATCTGCCTGGTGAGGAGGCTTCTCCATGCTGAAAATTCGGTCAGAGAAAAAATAGTTTATAATGAATGAATTTTTTAGCTGAATGGAAGTGTCATAATGGGCAAGATTCAGGTGTTTCGAAACATATTAGTTTACTTGTTTTTATTTTTAATGTCTTTTATGGTGTTTGATTCTGCAACCTTGATGATCGGGGTTTTTGTTGCCCTGGTCGCGCTTTATCATTTTACCCACAACCTGGCTCAAAAGAATCAGCGTTGAGTTTCTCTTCTACTTTTTTTTACAGAACAGGTCCTATGAAAATTTCAGGTCAGTTGCGAAAAATGACCCATGAAGCCGCCAGCCCCATCCAGTACTTTTTAAGTCTGGATGAAAACCCCGTTCCGATTACGGCCCAGGTAGGCAATGAAATCACCCTGACGTTTTCCGGAACCATCACCTGTGTCGAGTGCGGACGGAAAATAAAGAAAACGTATAATCAGGGATATTGTTTTCCCTGCGCCCGTGACCTTCCTGAAAACGCGATGTGTTCCGTTCGTCCTGAATTGTGTCAGCACGAACACGGCAATGAGGCCGATCGGGAATTTTATCGGGACTATTGCGCGGTCGATCATTATGTTTACTTGTCTTTGACTTCGGGGGTGAAGGTTGGGATCACCCGCTATTTCAATATTCCCTCGCGCTGGATCGACCAGGGAGCGGTTCAGGGATTGATCATCGCCAAAGTTCCCGAACGGATTCTTTCTGGGAAAATTGAAGTGGCTCTTTCGGAACATATGGCGGATAAGACCAATTGGCGAAAAATGCTGAAAGGAGAGGTGGATGCTGTTGACTTGCAACAGGTTCGCGGTCAGGCCCTGGAATGGATCCCGCCGGATTTACGTGAATATGCCCTGACGGATCAACCGGTGCAGAATTTCACTTATCCAGTGCAAGCGGTTCCCGATAAGATATCAAGTCATAACCTGGACAAAGTCAGCGAATTGACGGGGGTATTGACAGGAATTAAGGGGCAATATCTGATATTTGAGAAAACGGTGATTAATCTGAGAAAATACGCGGGATACCATGTCGAATTTGCGCTTCAAGATTAATCGGTCACTCGGGATCGAGGGGAGAAATTGATGTTTTCTGGCGATTGGTTTATAGATTCTTCGATGCTTTTCCGTGTGTTTCTTTCGCTTGTGTTGGGAGGAGCCATCGGTTTGGAGCGGGAAATGCACGGACGTCCAGCGGGTTTGCGGACGCATATGATGGTATGCCTTGGGTCCGCTATTTTAATGCTGGGGTCGGAGTATTCCCAAAGCACCCTAGTGGCAACGGGCCGGGGGGTGTTTGATCCCGATCGCGTGTCCGCAGGGATCATTACAGGCATTGGTTTTTTAGGCGCCGGCGCCATCATGCGGGAAGGAAACATGGTGCGGGGGTTGACGACAGCTGGAAGCATCTGGTTTGTGGCAGGATTGGGGATTGTGATCGGTAAGAAGTTTTATCCCCTGGCGGTTTGTTCCACGCTGGCGGCACTGACGGTTCTGGTTTTGTTCCGTTATGTGGAGAACTGGGTGAGTGGTCTTGAATACAGGGATCTGATCGTGAAGGTCGACGGTAAAAGCTATGAAAGTGTCACCGGGCAATGCGAAACGCTTTTGAAAGCGGCTGGAATTAATGTCGACGACAAACATCTGATCGTCGACCGTCCGATCACCGAGATAGAAATCAAATATACAGTTAAATTTAAAAAGGGAGGCTCGAAAGAAGAGATGGTCTTGGAAATATCCCGATTGGCCGGGGTCAAAAGAGTGATTTGGTAAGCGGAGGCTGGGATCGTGGAATAAAAAAAAGCCGCCCCGTGCTGATGCACAGAGCGGCTGTATAGAAAATGATTCCGGTTCAGGCGGCTTGTTCCACCACTTCCCCGACAAATATTTTTTTCGAAGTTATCTCGCAGGTTTGTGGCTTTAGTTTCGCGATTTTGATATCTTTGGCCAATCCAAAAAATCTCAAAACGCAAATCGCCATCCAGGTCATATCGATTTCCCAGAAACGCAGTCCGTGCTTGGCGGATTTAGGAAATGCATGATGGTTGTTGTGCCAGCCTTCCCCGTAAGCGATGATAGCGACCCACCAGCAGTTGGTGGAGAGGTCGTCTTTTAAGGCGATTGTTTTGTAGCCGAAATAATGGGCGGCGCTGTTTACGAACCAGGTGCTATGATAAACCATGACGAGTCGCAGGAAAACACCCCAGACCACCCAGGGAATCCCGCCGATGGCCAAGAGAATCAATCCGAAGGCCACCTGAATTTTAACGAAGTGATCGTCCAGGAAACGGTAAAACTTATCGTCCGCAAAATCCTTGGTATAATTGAGCAGGGTTTGCTTGTCATCGAATTCCGGATGGGTATATAACATCCATTTGAAATGCGCCCACCAAAACCCTTTTTTTGCGCTGTGAGGGTCGCGGGGTGTATCGGACCCGGCGTGATGCATCCGGTGTTGGGCGACCCATTTGATGGGGCCATTTTCACAGGCCAGGGTGCCGCAAAAGACTACAAAATAGGCCAGCCACTGCGGAAGTTTCATTCCCCGGTGAGTGAGGTAGCGGTGAAACCCAAGGCAAATGCCGATGGAGGCAGTCAGCCAATGGAGGAAAAAGAATACCGCAACGGCGCTCCAGGAAAACGCAAATGGAAATAAAGCGAGTAAAGCCCCCACATGTAAAAATACAAAAAAACCTGCGGTCCCCTTGTTGAACGTGTAGGTCGGTTGGATTTCTTTGATTGTGGCCGTCATGGATTTCCTCTATAAAGTAAAAAATATTTTAATATTACTTGGTTTTATAATAACCATCATTTATCAAAACTATTGTAAAACTTATGTAATATTGGGGGTTTCCCGGGAAACTCCCGGAAAAAGGGGCTATAAATTGGAACTTAAGTGGTGGTCCATTGTTTCCTAATGGAGATTCGAGGAGTGAGAAATAGTAACTCAAGAGGAATTAGAGGGGTGAGGAATGAGTAAGCTTAAGGCCTTATTTCACCCTATTTTTATTTTCGTCGGCATCCAGGTTGCCTGGATTGTGCTGATGGCTGTCTGGATCAATTGGTATTTAAAAAACAGCCGGAAATTTCAGGAGTTTGCACAAAAAATCCGCCCGGATCTGTTTGCCGACGAGTTCAATTGGATCATCCTGCTGGAAGGCTGTTTTCTAATGCTGATTATCCTGGCGGGGGTCTATATTATATTTGTTTACTGGAATAAACAGGCCCGGTTGAACAAGTTACAGAGTAATTTTGTCTCCAGCGTTTCCCACGAATTGAAATCTCCGCTCGCATCAATTCAGCTCTATCTGGAGACTTTGAAATATCAGGAAGTATCTAAAGAAGATTCTGAAGATTTTGTCGAGACCATGTTGACGGATACCGAGAGGCTCGCATCCCTGATCGACAATATTCTGGCATCGAGTAAATACGATCCCAAAAGCATGCAGTTGCAGTTTCAGCCGGTAGAAATGGGAGCGTTTATTCGTGAGGTGGTGTTAGGGCTCAAGCGTCAATTCGAGGAGAGGAACTGTCAGGTCAAGTTGGAGGGGGAGGAGGATCTGATCCTTCTGCTGGATCAGCGGGCCATGCGCATGGTGTTTAATAACCTGATCGGGAATGCGCTTCGTTATTCACCGGTGGGCTCTCCATTGACTATCCGGATGCAAAAAAATAAAAAATACTGCGAAATTGAATTTATAGACCAGGGGATGGGTCTTGATAAAAGAGATATGAAGAAAATTTTCAAAAAGTTTTACCGGGTGACGAATAAGGACTCGCAGAATATTGAGGGCGCGGGCCTCGGGCTTTTCATTTCCAATGAAATTGTGCGGAGTCACAAGGGGCAGATACGCGTATTCAGTGAGGGTCGCGGAAAAGGGTCGGTTTTTACCGTTGCTTTGCCATTGAACCGGGTGGTCAAGCGAAAAGCCGCCGTCAAATAGGGAAGGGGATTGATTTAAATCATGGCTCAACCCAAAAAAATACTGGTGGTCGAAGATGAATCTCATCTGGCCAAGGGACTCAAGTTCAACCTCGAGCGGGAAGGGTATGTCGTGGTGGTGGCCGGCGATGGCGAAGCCGCCCTGGAACTCATGAAGGGGCAAACCTTCGATTTGATGGTTCTGGATCTGATGCTTCCCAAGATGGGAGGCATCGAGGTGGCAAGGAAAATTCGTGAAACCAATACCCGGTTTCCGATCCTGATGTTGTCGGCAAAATCGACGGAGGAGGATAAAGCCGCCGGGCTGGAAGCGGGCGCCGACGATTATCTGGCAAAACCCTTTCATCTTCCGGAACTATTGCTCCGGGTGAAGGGCATTCTCAGGCGTTGGGAATGGTACAAGGAACCCATCCATGATCAGGAGACGTTTCACTTTGGCGAAATGTGGATTAATTTTGACACCGGAAAGGCCCAAGGGGTTTCCAAAGAATTTTATCTCACCGCCAAGGAAGCTCTGGTGATGAAACTGCTGATCTCTAAAAAGGGTCAGGCGGTGACGCGGGAAGAACTGCTGGAAAAAGTCTGGGGATATGATCCTGAAACAGAAACCCGGACGGTGGACAACTTCATCGCTAGGTTGAGAAAATACTTTGAGAAAAAACCCCAAAAACCGCGATTTATAATCACGGTTCGAGAAAAAGGCTACCAGTTCAATCCCGACCCCTAGCTGACTAAAATCCCTTGGTTCCGTCTGACGTTTTTTCTGGAATTAAAAGATCAAAACAGAGGTTGGATTCCAGCTGACTCAGCCTCTCCTCCGTGAAACTTTCATCGGAGATATTGCCGATGAAGGGAATTTCCCCGAGCACCGGAACGCCGGACAATTCGGTGATGATCTCAGCGTGCCCTTTTTCTATGGCATTACTTTCCCCCGGTTCGGTTCGGCTCAAGATGACTCCCCGGACAGGAATTCCTTCCTGTTTGGCCACACGCAATGTCAACAGGGTGTGGTTCAGAGTTCCCAAGGCATTGCGGCTGACCACGAGTAAGGGCAAGCCCATGTCACGGATCAGATCGCATACCAGATAGTTGGACGTCAGGGGAACCAAAAGACCGCCAACGCCCTCCACCAGCATGTTTTCATATTTACCGGCCAGGGTGTGAAAGCTCTGGATGATGGTGTCTACGTTGATGTGGCTGTTTTCCATCTTAGCCGCCTGATAGGGTGAGGCCGCCGTTTTCAAGCGGACAGGAGACACCAGCGACAAAGGATCATCGCAGCGGCAGATTTTCAAAAGAAATTTAGCGTCGGAATTGGCACTGCATTCCGGGTCAACCCCGGTTTCCAAAGGTTTCATGACCCCAACGTTCAAATTGTGTTTTTGATAGAGTTTTAGCAGGCAGGCGGTGACGACGGTCTTTCCGACGCCGGTATCGGTTCCTGTGATGAAAAATCCCTGAGGTTTCATTTTTTATAGTTTTTGAAGAAGAAGCCTCGAAAAAGGAGACCTTTGCATAACCTCGTCTTTGCGAGGAGTGTTAGCGACGAAGCAATCCAGAGACTCTGGATCTACCCCTGCGGGGCACGAAAGCTTTGGAGCATTATAACGGCCACGCCGCCTTGCGGCTCGCGATGACGTATTTGATAGTTTAGGTAAGTTTCATTATGATTCTCGGCTTACGCAAAAATCCCCAGAAAAAGCGGGCTAAAGGTCTCTGAAGAATTTGCTATAATAACATTAAGGTTAAGGAAATAATGGGTTTTAGGGGATATTATTTGCGAGGATGATTTATGAGTGGATATTCGATTGATGTGATGTGTCCCTGTTGCGAAGCCAAACTGACGGTGGATGTTAAAACAGGGGAGGTCATCTGGCACGAAAAGAAAGCCAAGCCTGTGGTTTCGCTTTCGGACATGGTCAAGGGGCTGGATGCCCAGAAAAAAGCGCAGGAACAGCTGTTCAGGAAGCAAAGCGAAACGCATAAGGACCGCAATCGGTTGCTGGAGGAAAAATTTAAGGAATCGGCTAAGAACGTGGATAAATCCGGTGACAAACCCATCCGCGACTTCGATCTTGATTAAACGTAACGTTTTATCCTCAAAGGTTCAGTTCCAGCCCGTCATATGCCAGTTCTACATTTTCGGGCAGATCTTTGGAAACCAGGGAATGATCAAACTTGTGGTTGATGTGGGTCAAAATCGCACGTTTGGGTTTTAACGTTTCGATAGCTGCCAGGGCCTGGTGCAAATTGAAATGGGTGGGATGCGGGTCGTAGCCCAGGGCGTTCAGTATTAATAAATCCAGGCCATGCAATTTGTTTTTGGTTTTTTCAGGAATTTCACTGCAATCGGTGATGTAGGCGGTGTTATGAATTTTATACCCCGCGATATCCAACTTTCCATGCGTTATTTCCAGCGGCTGAATGGGAATCCCTCCAAGTTCGAAAGATTCTTCGTTAATCGTATGTAACTCCAATTGCGGGATGCCTCCACCTATCTGTTTGGTTCCCGTGAAAATATAGCTGAAATTTTTTTTCAGTTCCGCCACAGTGGGCGCATTCGCGTAACAGGGGATGACGATTTTATTGAAGAAATTAAAACTCCGTAACTCGTCGATGCCATGCACATGGTCGGCGTGATGGTGAGTGTAGAGCACGCTGTGGATGTGTTGAACCCGGTGAGTGAGGCATTGTTGCCGAAGGTCGGTGGAGGTGTCGATCAGCATATTGTGGCCGTTTTCACTGATCAGAACCGATGCCCGCAACCGTTTATTTTTAGGATCGCTCGACAGGCAAACGTCACAGTCGCAACATAGGGAAGGGACTCCCGTGGAGGTGCCCGTTCCCAAAAAAAGAATTTTCATGTCATCAGTGATTTATTTGACAAAGGATCTCGCCTTCCTGGCAAGGGCGCGACTCGAATTGAACGGTGGAATGGGTGATGTTGAATTTACTTTTCAACAATTCCTGAATTTCGGTCAAGACCGACTCGACCTGATTGACTTTCTGGTCATTCACCAGCGCGTGGGCGCTCAGTGCATAAATGTTGGAGCAGATGGACCAGATGTGCAGTTCATGAATTTCCTTGATGGCCGGAATCGCCGTCAATTCCCGTTCCACATCGGCAACGGAAATGCCCTTGGGAACGCCTTCAAGTAAGATGTGTACCGAATCCGCCAGAACACTCTTGGCTCCCCAGATGAGGAGGGTGGCGATTGCGGCGCTCAGGATCGCATCGACAATATACCAACCGGTGGTCATCATGACGATGGCGCCGATGATGACACCGACCGAGGCGATGGTGTCCCCCAGTACATGGAAAAACGCGCTTTTCATGTTGAGGTCATGGGAGTGTGCGCCATGTTCTTTTAAAACGAAAAGAACGGTCAGGTTGGTGATCAACCCGATAACAGCAATGACGGTAACGGTCTGGCTGTTAACGGCCGTAGGGTGCTGGAACCGATCAATAGCTTCATAAAAAATCCACCCCGCCATGACCACCAAGAGCACTCCGTTGAGAAAGGCCGCAAAAATTTCCAGCCTATGGAGGCCATAAGTTTTGGTCTGGGTGGAGGGGCGGCAGGCGATCTTGAGTGCAAACCAGCTCAGGCATAGAGCAAACACATCTCCAAACATATGTGCGGCGTCGCTTAAGAGGGCCAGACTGTTGGCGAGGATACCGCCGACAGCTTCCGCTACCAGGACCAGAAACGTCAAAAATATTGCCAGGGTCAGGCGTTTCCGGGTAGAGATCGAGTCCATATTTTGAGCTTTCGTTAAGCGTAAAAAAACATTGCCTTAGGCATCTATTCATTCTAAATAGCGATTTTTACCCTGTCAAGGGAAGCCGTGAGCCCTTCGGCTTATTCAAGCTTTCTAACAGCATACCCAACGCTTTCTTTGGAAAGTCGATTTATGGTGGATCAAATTTGAACCTAAAGATATATTTATGATAGATTAGTTCCCTTCACAAAAATATCTTTCATTTAGGAGTTAATAATATGTCCAATTTAGTTTCCAAGCCCGCACCTGATTTTACTGCCGATGCGGTCATGCCCGATGGAAGTTTCAAGCAGATCAAGCTTTCGGACTACCGGGGAAAATATGTGGTTTTGTTTTTCTACCCCTTGGACTTTACCTTTGTCTGCCCGACGGAGATTATTGCTTTTAGCGAAAAAACCGCTGATTTTAAAAAGCGCAATGCTGAAGTTATTGGAGTTTCCATAGACAGCAAGTTTTCCCATCTGGCCTGGAGAAACACCGACCGCAAAAAAGGCGGATTGGGTGCAATCAATTATCCTCTGGTGGGGGACATGACCAAGCAGATCAGCAAAGACTACGATGTTCTGGCCGACTTTGGCGTGGCCTTTCGCGGTCTGTTTTTGATCGACAAGGAGGGCGTTGTTCAGCACCAGTTGATCAACAATCTTCCGTTGGGAAGAAATATTGACGAAGCCCTGAGAATGGTGGACGCTCTGCAATTCCACGAAAATAACGGCGAAGTTTGTCCAGCGAACTGGAAACAAGGCGAGGGCGGAATGAAGCCCGATCCTAAAGGCTCGCAGGAATATTTTGAAAAAAATAATTAACCAGCGTGCCGCTGGACCCATTTAATCAGGAGGTCATCAGGGGCTTGCGAGCCCCTGACCTTTTCCCCGTGTGTGGACTCGTGAGCAAAACGAGCATTAGCAGGTTGCTGAAAAACTATTTTTGGG